>JAHEHB010000112.1 GCA_024644775.1 Deltaproteobacteria bacterium | reverse complement strand
CGAACGGATGCCAGGTAGTCATCGAGGCCCCGAGTGAGAACCTCTTTTCTCTTTGCGGAAATGCGGGCTTTTCTAGGGGTCATTATGGAAAACCTGGCACCCAGCATGGCGGCCACATGAAAACTGGATTCCTCAATGCCAATGACTGGAATGGTGGATATTTCTCTTGCGGCATATAGTCCGGGGTCTGAAAAACATGCGAGAATTACGGCATCATATCCTTCCTGATTGGCCTGTTTGACAAGATCGAGCGTGGGAGGAACCGCATACGCTTCGTCATAGGCGGACTCAATCGTTTCAGGACCCTTGTCCGGACAGACGACATGCAATGTCGTATCCGATCGTTTAATGGGCAATAGTTCCTTCCGGATATGATCTGTCATACGGATAGACGTGTTTGGGTTTATCACCATAATTTTCATTTGGGGCTCTCCGTCTGTTTTGCTAACTCTAACACGCTTCTTAACAGGACCTGACATCCGTCAGCCGCTTGCTGCGGTTCGATCCATTCTTCCGGACAGTGGCTTTTGCCGTCTTTACAAGGGATAAATATCATACCACAGGGAACATACGGTGTAAAACTCTGAGTATCGTGTCCAGCACCGCTGGGCATGCGGATATTGGACATTCCCTCATTTTCTGCAGCTTTTTCAACGGCGTCGATTATCGATTCAGACAACGCGCCACTGTCTTTTTCATAAATTGTTTTTATGCTGCAGCCTTTCTGAGACGCCACCCACTCTTTGAAAAGATCCCGAATAGCAATCATATCTTCTTTTTTCATGGATCGGAGTTCAACAATAAAAGAACATACCCCAGGGATGACATTGGTTGCACCGGGTTCAACCGTTACCTGCCCGATGGTGCCGACCATTTCTCTATTTCTGGCGCGAACCCACTGAGGAAGCAGGGTAAAGACCGGTGCTGCCTTCACCAATGCATCATCCCTTAAGTGCATGGGGGTTGTGCCGGCATGATTGGTTTCTCCCGTGACCGTGATGATATACCGATAAATGCCGACAATCCCTGTAACTGCACCGATTTGAATACCCTCCGTGTACAAGCGATTTCCCTGCTCGATATGAAGTTCTAAAACGGCTTCAAAGATTTTTGGATCTCGAACGGCTTCCCCGATCGATGCGGGATCTTTTCCCATCTTTTTCATTTCTTCTGCAAAGGTTGGAACCCCTTTTGATTTTGAAACAAAAATTTCTTCGGGTGTCAGTTGACCGATCATCGCCCGGCTGCCGACCGTACCGGCGTTGTGGGCCGCTTCTTCATCGCAAAAATTGATCACTTCAAGATCCCATGGAAGTTCGATGCCCTGTTCTTTTATCACACGCGCACACTCCAGGCCGGCGACGACTCCCAGTGCGCCGTCAAACATTCCGCCTTGAGGTACCGTATCCAGATGAGATCCAATCACCAAGATTTTTGCCGGCCGTTTGCCGGCGGTTCTCAGCGTACCGATTACATTAGTCGCCGGATCGACGCAGATCTCGATGCCGGCATCTTTCATTTTTTCCATTAACCACTGCTTTGCAGCGATATCCGCATCAGATAACGCCGGTCGATTGACTCCGTGGCCCTTTCGTGAACCGATTTTGCCCACTTCCTGAAGATCTGCCCACAAACGATCTTTATTTATTACAGGTCTTTTTTTATTATTTCTCGTCATTTGCTCTTTCCTAACTCTGGTCCTAATTCCGGCCTGTCTTTGCCTAGTCTCGTATCGCCGGAACAAACTGTCCGCAGCCTGGTTCGGCAGTAACGGTTTGACCGTCGTAAATGGTTTTGCCTCTTAAAATTGTTCGGATTACTTTTCCTTCAAGCGTCATGCCGTCAAACGGCGTCCAACCTGCCGAAGAATTCATGTCGTCTGCATTCACGGTCCAGTTTATTGATGGATCGATAATCGCAAAATCCGCATCTGCTCCTAAGGAAATGTGTCCTTTTCTCGGATACAGCAGAAACCGTCTGGCGGGAGATTCGGCTAGCACCTGGGCTAGTAGAATCGGGGACATCTTTCTTTTGACCACGCCTTCACTGTAGAGCAAGGCGAGGATGGTTTCAACACCCGGGGCGCCTGATGGATTATCGAAAATGTTGGAAGATTGTTTTTTAGACAACGGCCAGGGTGCATGATCCGAGGATATAATATCAATGAGGCCGCAATCCAAAAGCTCCCACATTTCCTCCTGATCTTCCTTTTTTCGGATGGGGGGATTGATTTTTGCAAATGCCTTCAGCCGATCCATATCGTCTTCGTTTAAAATGAGATAATGGGGACAGGTCTCTACGGTTACATCCGCTCCCATGTCTCTGTACTGCTCGATAATTTGAATACTTCTTGGAACGGATATGTGATAGAAATGGAGCGGCGCGTCGGTCCAATGACCGAGTTCGCAGAGCTGCAGTACGGATAGGGTTTCACTGACAGGGGGGCGGGATTCACAGTGCGCCTTGGGTTCGGTTTTCCCCTCTTTGATAAATTGCGCAATACGCCGTTTGATGATGTCTTCATTTTCTGCATGAAATCCCACCGGCAGGCCTTGTGCTGCAATGATGGGCAAAACATTCATCAGTACCCCATCTTCAATTTTCGGGAATCGGACGGGATCTGCCTCGTTTACAGATAATTTGAATCCACACACCCCCAGTTCCGCCAGAGGTGCAATATGCTGTGGATCTCCTTCTTTTTCCAGAGTACCCAATAATGCGACGTCTACTTTGGCATGTTGCCGAATCCAATCAATCTTTTTTTCAAAACGTTCGGGAGTCGTTAATTTACCGGGTACATCATACGGCATTTCCACTATGCTCGTCACACCACCGGCTGCTGCTGCTGCGGTGGAATACGCAAATCCCTCTTCCGGAAAGCTATAGGAGTGGACATGGGCGTCCACTATCCCCGGAAAGACCATACATTCCGTGGCATCGATGAATTCTTCAGCGGGAGGTGCTTCGCCACTTCCGTATAATCCGACAATAATACCGTCTTTAACGCCGACATGGGCGTCTGTGGCAACCTCATGATGCAATACAAGGTTTCCTTTGATCATCAGGTCTAATTTCTCAGCCATCTATCTCTCCTTTTTGAAACACGAGTTAACGTTTAAAGACAATTCATTTTCGGTTATTGAGCAAATAATAAGGCGTTTTTGTGCTGGACTCAAGCGCCTTATGCCAGGGATCAAAATAGGATGCAATCTTTTCTCTGAGCGCCGGAAAAAGCCTGTTTCCCGCCCGAAAAGTCGTCGCATAGCCGGCTGGAATCGATTCTTTCAGTTTTCGAAGGATTTCCTGTTTATCGATTCGAGTGGGTATTCCGTCTTTAACGAGTATCTCTCCGTTTACAATAACGGTATCTACGTCAACGGCGCAGCCTCGATAAATCAGTACATCGATGATGTGATGCTCCGGAAAGGTGAACGGTTCACTCATCGGGCGTAGATCCAAAAGGACAAGATCTGCTTTTTTATTGGGAACAAGCGTTCCGATGCGGTCTGAAAACCCCAAAACCGAAGCCCCGTATTCGGTGCCCATCCGAAAACAGTCAACCGGTAGCAGATGATTTGACGCCAAGCGATGGGAAGACAGGCGATGGAGTTTGGAAACCAGTCGCATTTCTTCAATAAAATCTTTTTTGTCGCCGAATTCTTTGTCATCCATGCCGATACCGACGGAAATCCCGTTTTGGAGCATTTCAAAAACCGGGGAAACTCCGTTTCGAACCCTCAGGTTGCAAGCGGCATGATGCGTCACCGAGGTGCCGGTTTCGGCGAGCAACATGATATCTTCTTCAGATAGCCACACACAATGACCACACGTGACGTTCTTGCCCAGAAACCCTAAGTCTGCCAGATACGCCAGAAGTGATTTACCGTGCACTTTCATGCCGTAGTGCTGTTGGAGTTGTGTCTGCTGCACATGTATGTGAATGTGCAGCCCTTCTCGTTTGGCATGTTGTTTGATTTCCTGCAGGACTTCGGCGGATACCCACTGAGGGGACATGGGCCCGTGCGAGATTTCGATCTGATCGGATTGAAATCGTGCTTTTAAGAAATCAATCGAATGAAAATATTCCCTTTTTCCAAATCTCTTGATGCGGTCTGTTATGGTTTCGCACAGCGCCTGAAGCTCGGATGGCAAGTTGCGAACAAAGGCATCATTATCGCCGTAGACAAAAATATTCTGATCGGTTATGCCGGGTGCAAATGCGAGCCGAATGCCGGTTTTTTGATAGGCCTCCACAGTCGATATCATTTCCGTTTCATAATCATCGGGATCGGACAAATTGTGGTTGTGCATGGTCGCGGTAACGCCCGATTCCAGTAGCTGGATGGAGGTCCAAAGGGTATCATAGAAATTATCGATGGGCGGATACATGCGGAATTTCCATGTCTCGAGCGTATCATCCAGGGCACCGCGCTGAAAATCTGTGATTCCTTTCCCATGCCCGTGGGCATTAATCAGACCGGGTATCACCAGGTGATCCATTGATCCGTAGGTCTGGTCTGCTTTATATGTTTTTGTGATGTCGGCATAGGTGCCGACCTTAACGATGCTGTCACCTTCTATATATACGGCACCCGATGGAATTACGGTGCCCGCATCCACCACCACATATTTTCCATATACCATGAGGGATTTCATTAAAAATTGATCCTTTCCAAGAATCGGCAGTTGTGTCGCCGACCTATGAGACCGAGAGCCTACCACGAATAGTGACGATCGGCATCGGCTGTCGGAATTGGTTTCCGATTTGTTCGCATACGCGCTGTCATACAGCCTTTTGAATTTCCTGTATGGAGACGCCATCGCGTTGTAGCAATACGCATTCGGACTGTCAAGCAAGCCGTAGGTTGGGGTAATTTTTTCATATTTTCCTTGACTTTAGCTACCCAAATACGGATATATTTTGGGTTGGAATTCTTTCAATTTATTAACCGATCACGCAAAGGAGGTACCCTATGTTTCGTAGAGAATATTTTAGAATTCTCAGCACCGTTTTATCGGTAATTGTGCTCGTTTGTTTTATATCCCTTTCCGGGGCCAACGCCATTACCATGAAATATTCGGACCACGATCCCCCAGGAGGTATGCGGACCGATTTTCTTAAAAATGTTTGGTTACCGGAAATTGAAAAACAGACCGGCGGCAAAGTCAAAATTCAGGACTTTTTTGGTGGCGCACTGCTCAATGCCAAGGAAATTTTAAAGGGTATTGGCGATGGGGTTACGCAAACGGGTTTTCTCTATCCCGGCCATTATCCCGGCCAGTTGACGGCTTTTACCATTTACAAGCTTTTCCCCAGAGGACCTGCTAAATTTGAGAATATGGTCTGGCTTTATCGGAAGGTAAATGCAGAGATTCCGGAATTTAATAGCGGATTAAAAAAATCCAATCAGATGACGCTCCTGTATACGGCCGGGCTGCCCGGTGCTTTTACAGGGAAGAATCCGCTTAAAAGTCTCGGTGACGTCAAAGGCGATAAGTGGCGGGCTGGTGACAAATGGGCCCTACGCTTTCTCAAGAATGCCGGTGCGGTTCCGGTGTCGGTTCCTTGGGGCGATGTATACATGGCGCTTCAGACCGGCACCATCGATGGTTGCTTTACCAATTACGACGGGTTGCACATGATGAAATTCGATGAAGTCGCCTCCAACCTGCTGATTTCAAAAAAGCTTTGGTATGCCATGCCATTTATTCACAATGTCAATCTCGATTTCTGGAATGGGCTGCCGAAAGATGTTCAGCAGGGTGTCTTAAAGGCATCCGAAATTTCAGAGCAGAAGTTTGCCAAAGTCTATGAAGAGGCATTTGAAAAGGTCAAATCCGAGCAGGAAGCGGCCGGATTCAAAGTGACCGTCATGTCCCAAGACGATATCGCCAAATGGGAAAATGCCGAACAATTGGATGCACTACAACAGCAATGGGTCAAAGAAGCCGAAGCGGCAGGCCTGAAGAATGCTTCCGGTGTTTTGGAAAAAATGAAAATACTCCATAAACAAGCCATGGACAGAGAAAAATAGTACGTAGAAAATTTTGCCCCATCCTTAATGTTCACTGATGAATCCGGGCGAGTCTGATCTAAAGCGGTCAAAGGCATTACCTGAGGCGTCGAAACAATGATCAACGTTGATTCGAAGTCGAAGGGAGTTTCAAAAAAGTTTGTTTAGGGCTGACGTTACCCGAACAATCGGGAGAAAACCATTAATGAAAACCATTTTCCATAAAATCAACCAGATCCTGTCCGGCTTTTGCGGCTGGCTGATGCTGGCAATGATGGTTTTGCTGGTTATCGATATCGTCTCGCGTACCATGCGGAAACCGATCCAGGGCATGGCGGAACTGTCCGTATTCGTCATGATGGTGGTCATCTATCTGGGAATGGCCCGGTGTGAGGAAAACAAGGAACATGTAAACCTGGAGATTATCATCAATGCCGTCTCTCCTGTAATGAGACGATTTATGAAACTGGTATATTCCCTATTGGCGTTCGTAACTGTCAGCCTTCTCTATTATTCGGTCACGGTCAATGCATGGTCTTCTTTTCAACGAAACGAAGCCATTGAAGGGACGGTGGAAATGCCGATTTGGCCGGTGAAGTTCCTCATGGTCATCGGATTAACATTTTTCTGGATTCAAGTGCTGATCAACGCCCTCGATGCCATGAAAAAAATCAAGAACAGCAAAACCGCATGATCATACGGTCATTGCCCTGTCATTCGCAACCCCTCTATATGTAATGTTGCGGGAGCGTTAACGGACTATGGATTTTATTACCGCCGGAGTTTTTTGTATCGGATTGCTGTTGATCCTTATGGGGACAGGCCTTCAAATCGGCCTTGCGTTTCTTTTAAGCGGGTTTATGGTCAGTACCGTTCTTTTGGGAACCAAAAGCGCGCTATCCCTCATGGGGCAAGTCGCCTACTTTTCCGTTGCCACGCCCACCTGGGCGTGTATTCCCTTGTTTATTCTGATGGGATCTTTTGCCGCTTTAGGGGGATTTGCCCGAAGGGCCTACAATGGTGTTAACGCCATAAGCAGCGGAATCCCCGGGTCTTTGGGTGTGGCAACCTGCTACAGCTGTGCGGTTTTTGGCGCCGTATCCGGCTCTTCCATCGCCACAACCGCGATTTTCGGAAAAATGGCGCTTCCGGAGATGAACCGGCTCCAATACGACAAGACCTTTTCCGTGGGTTGTATTGCATCGGCCGGGACATTCGCTTCGATGATTCCTCCCAGTATGATGATGATCATATACGCATTGTTTACCCAACAGTCGGTGGGAAAACTTTTTGCAGCCGGTATAATCCCCGGTTTGTTGACTGCCACGGTCTATTCCATTTCGATTATCTATCGGGTCAAGAGAAAACCCCACCTGGCACCGACCCCGAAAGATCCCCCATGGCAAAAAAACTCGCGGGAACGCTGGAAAGGGGCTGCCCAGATTTGGCCGGTGGTCGTTATTGCCGTTGTCGTTCTCGGCGGGATCTATTCCGGTCTTTTTACACCCACAGAGGCCGCTGCCGCTGGCGCTCTCATTACGCTGGTTTTCGGCTGGTTTCTCGGCACCTTTCGCAGCATGAGTCCCGTGGTGTTGGCGATGAAAGAGTCTGCCAATACGACGGCCATGCTGTTTCTGATCAATGTCGGCGCACTCTTTTACAGCCGAGTGCTTGCGGTGACGCGTCTGCCCACCGAGTTGACTATGCTGCTGCAGAACCTGGATGTTCCCAGAATCGTCATTCTCCTGGGAATACTGATGATCATGTTTTTTTTAGGCATGATTATGGTTCCCGTGGGCATTTATGCCCTAACCCTGCCGATCGTATTTCCGATGCTGATTAGTTTGGGCTATGATCCCATATGGTTTGGCGTCATTGCCCTGAAACTTACAGAGATCGGCGCCATCACCCCGCCGGTGGGGTTGAACGTCTACGCCATGAAGGGGGTAATACCCCGGGAAGAAAATATTTCCCTGGAAGATATTTTCAAAGGTATATGGCCGTTTTGCTTGTGTGATATTGCGGTGTTGATCGTACTGATTCTTTTTCCCCAGTTGTCAATATGGTTACCCGAAGTGTTGTTGGGATAATCGGTATTTAGGCACTTAGTGCTTTAAAACCGACAATACTTTATCGATTATTAAGTGAGCGTCTGTTTTTTTTGTAACAGAAACTGGAAATTTGAAACTTGAATCTGGATAAGAACGGATTGGATCTATTTGAAATTGAAAGAATACCTTTCCCAAGTTTCCCCGTTTTCAACGGGACAGGCAAGTATCAAGTTTCGAGTATCACCCATTGAAAGAAAACGGCTACCCCGAAGGGGTCACTTCTTCCAAGCGTAGTATCCTTATCCCGAAAGGAGATGTGCTTACATGTTCGATTATATCGTACGCAACAGCACCATTGTCGATGGTACGGGGAAACTAGGGTTCAAGGCGGATATCGGAATCAAAGGCGGTCGCATCTTATCGATGGGTCGTCTCTCGGGTTCGGCTCCGAAAACAATTGACGGAACCGGTCTGATTGCATCTCCTGGGTTTATTGATATGCACAGTCACACCGATTTGGAATATTTTAAATCCGCTCCGCCCGAGGCAAAAGTGAGACAGGGGATTACCACTGAGGTACTCGGGCAGGATGGTCTCGGCCCGGCACCCGTTGAACCATCGGCGATCGAGGTCGTTTCAGGGTTACTGGGTGGGTTGGACGGGATTCTTCCGAAAGAAATGTGGAACTGGCGATCTTTTGATGATTATCTTACTGCCCTTGATCAACAAGACCTACCCAATAATGCGGCGGTTTTAGTCGCCCATGGTGCGATTCGAATCCATGCCATGGGAATGGATGAGCGGGATGCCACCCCTTCTGAACTGACATTGATGAGCGCACATATCAAAGATGCCATGGATGCAGGGGCTTTTGGTTTTTCAACCGGTCTCATTTATCCGCCGTGTTCATACGCCCGTACCGACGAGTTGATTGCGCTTAACAAAGTGGTTGCTGAAAAATATGGTATTTTCGTTGTTCACCAGCGCGATGAAGGTCACCATCTGTCGAAGTCGTTTGACGAAGTGGTAAACGTTTCCAGGAAAGCAGGTGTTCATCTTCATATTTCACACCTACAGGCGTACGGCCAAGTGAACTGGCCGATTATGGACGAGGTACTTGAAAAGGCCGATCGGTTTATCAAAAAGGGCGGAAAGGTAACCTGGGACAGGTATCCCTATCTAGCAGGCTCTACCGTGTTAACAGCTGTTTTGCCACAGTGGACACTAAACGAGGGCCCAGCAGCGCTTGTTGAGAATTTAATCAAACCAGCGTACAGAGCCAAAATTCACGCGGAATTTGAAAGGGGCCTTGATGTCTGGCACAACCGTCAGATTTCCGTCGGGTGGAACAACATTATTATCAATGCGGTTCAGTTGGAGAAAAATCGTTGGATGGAGGGTAAAAGCTGCGAAGCCATTTCTTTGGAACTTGGAAAAAACCCCATTGATATGGTGTGTGACGTATTGGCCGAAGAAAACCTTGCGGTGACGATGATCAGTTTCTACGGTTCGGATGCGATCCTGGAAAAAGTGTTGTCTCATGGTCATGCCACCGTGGGCAGCGACGGTATTTATGGCGGAAGACCGCATCCAAGGCTCTATGGGGCGTATCCGCGATTTGTAGCGGAGTTTGTTCGCGAAAAGAAAATTTTCGCGTTGCCGGAAGCTATTTGTAAAATAACGAGCTTTCCTGCAACAATATTAGGTATCTCCGATCGAGGGGTATTAAAAGAGGGAAACTGGGCAGATATCGTTCTATTCAATCCGGATACGATTGTGGATACCGCAACCTATGAGGATCCAGAGCGCTATCCGGAAGGGATAGCATACGTGTTTGTAAATGGTCAGCTGGTGGTAAAACAGGGTCAGCTTACCGGCGAATTTCCCGGCAGGGTGCTACACAAATAAAGTGAGCTCGTTATTGCAAAAAAAACGATTATGAAATTGAATATCCTACACAAGACAAAACATGCCTTTTGGGGCTGGTATGTGGTTTTTGGCGCCTTTGCGATTATGATCATCACCTATGGCGTCCGGTACACCTTCGGTGTTTTTGTCAAACCGATGTTTGCCGAATATGGTTGGCCCATGACCATTATTCAATTGGGAGCTTCCATTAACCTTATCACGTACGCATGCACAAGTGTTTGGACGGGTTGGTTTTTAGATAGACTGGCCCCCAAATGGGTGATGACGGCCGGTATTCTTGTAACCACTCTCGGACTGTTGCTTTCGAGTGTTGTTAAGACGCCCTTAGGACTGTACCTTTCTTACGGGGTTTTAGTGGGTGCCGGATCTGCCGGTTGTGGAGCGGTTGTCGCCAGCGCAGCCGTGGGAAAATGGTTTAATCGTTATCGGGGACTTGCCATTGGAATATCAACCATGGGTATCGGGGTCGGTACCATGTTGATGGCCCCCCTGGCCGGCTATATCGTCAAGAATTTTGGCTGGAGAAACGGTTTCCTATCCATCGGTATCATCATGTTGATCGTGGGGATTACCATATCTCAGATATTTATGGGGAAAGGCGGACCCGAAGAGATCGGTTTGCTACCCGATGGCGATAAACTTGAGGATCGGCAAACTGAGTCGAAAGATACGGCAATGCCAAGACAGAAAATTTCTCTAAAACCGGTCGTAAAAACCAGGCAATTCTGGGTACTGGTATTTTGTAATGTATGCGCTGTAATGACAGTGATGATGACGTTCAATCTTCAGATCGTCTATGCAATCCAAAATGGCATTGATGAGCTGGAAGCGGCCGCCGCCATCGGCGTTATCGGAGTTACCGGAAGTTGTGGCAAGTTTTTTTTCGGATGGTTTAGCGATCGAATAAAAGACGCCAAGTATTCGGCAGCACTGGGTTTTTTTCTGATGTCGATCGGTATGTTTATTCTCTATCAGGCAAAAACGGTGACCACCCTGTATGTCTTTGCATCGATATATGGTTTGGGTTATGGCTCTCTGGCACCGGTGATGCCATATCTCATCTCGGATCGATTTGGAAGGCATATCCTGGGTGCCGCGTATGGACTGCTCATCTTTTTTGCCACCGGGGTCGGAGGGAGCATGGGACCGATTCTTGGTGGCCTTATCTTCGATAAAACAGGATCCTATGGTTTAGGCTGGCTGATTAGTGCAGCGATCTTGATGTTTGTTACGTTTATTATCCTGACACTGAAACCGAGAGAAAGAATTCCAGGAGCATACTGAACATGCGTATTGATTATTATAAATAATAAGAGCTGTGAAACGACCGCATTTTAACGCGTAAAACCCAGGCAAGGGGGAAGCGTTGAAGGGCAGGAGGATCGATGGCGGTTGATTGTGTCGAATTGACATCCATAGCCCGCTGCTGTATTGAATTCCTGGTGATCCATCCAGCTAAAACGATGAGTAATGGGGTAATGGCATGAGCATTCTAAATCGGTTTCGTTTGGACGGCAAACAGCTGTTTATTACTGGCGGCAGTCGCGGTTTGGGACGAGAGATGGCTTTGGCAATCGCCGATGCAGGCGCAGATGTGATACTCGTTGGACGCGATATGATAAGCTTGGAGAAGACAGCTGGAGATATTTCTGCTCTGGGGCGTAATGCCTGGCCGATGAAAGCGGACATGAGCGATACGACCCAATGCGAGGACATCTGCCGCAAGGCGAAATCCGACCACGGACCGATCGACATTTTAATTAACAATGTGGGCGGTCGCCGGGTAAACATTACTACCGAAAAGATGCCGTTAAAGATGTGGAAGGAGTTAATCGACCTCAACCTTACGAGCGCGTTTATTTGTACGAAGATTATCGGTGGAGAAATGGTACGGCGAGGGGCAGGGGGGCGGATTATCAATATTTCATCCATCAACAGCATGGTCGCCGGACGTGGTATTGCCGGGAGGCATTACGAAACAGCCAAAGCAGCAATTGTTCAATTCACCCGGGCTACTGCTGCCGATTGGGCGCCTCACGGCGTAACTGTCAATGCCATCTGTCCGGGCGGATTCATGACTGAACCGAATATCCGATGGTCGCGAGAACATCCCGAGGTGATCGAAACCTTTAAAAAGCAGATTCCCATGGGCGATTTTGGGCAACCTGAGGATCTTGGACCGCTGGCAGTCTACCTCGCAAGCGATGCTTCGCGATATATGACCGGCGCTTCCCTGGTCATAGATGGAGGTTATACGCTCTGGTAAATGACCGTCGGAACATGACAATAAACTGGCGTGTTGGGTTTATTGAAATTCCAGAATAGCGTTTAAAAGTGGGGGTAAACCAATGAAACAACAGAGTTTGTTGGTTTCAATTGTTATTCTTTCGATACTGCTGACGGTTAATGTGCAGGTTTTTTCAAAAAACCCGCTTGCAGAAGAGGAACCAACGGTAGAATCGGTGAAACCGATGACGTTGCGATGGACCGAACAGGAATCGTCGCGCGGCATCCGATCAAAGATTGTATTGTGGATGGGAAAGGAAATCGAAAAACAGACGAACGGTCGACTAAAAATCCAGATAGAATGGGATGCGACAGCAGTCGACAGACAAGAAACTCTTCAGACAACGATGACTGGCTCGAGCGATATTGGCACCATCGATGTGGCCGATTATCCGAGACAGTTGCTTACCTGGAGTATTTTTAACACTTTTATGATCGGCCCATCGACCCCCGCTGCCGTTAGTGACATAGAGCGCGCGTGTTTTGAAACCATTCCTGCCTTCAATGCTGAACTCGAACGGTTGAACCAACGGTGGATTACCTTCTTTAATTATCTGCCTTCCGCGGTCTCCCTCACGAAGCCGATTGTTAGCACCGAAGACCTCAGAGGTCAGCGAATATGGGCGTCTAATAATTGGCTGCTGTCCAAGTTGAAAGCCATCGGCGCCTCCCCCGTTTCAATTCCCGGTGGAGAGGTTTACACGGCACTCGAACGAGGTGCCATCGATGGGGTTCTAACAAGTTTGGATCGTCACTTTAAGAATTCCATGGATGAAGTTGCAAAAAACTACTTGTTTAATAAGAAGCAGTGGCAGCCCCAGCCGATTCTCGTTACCGTCAATCTGGATGTCTGGAACCGTATCCTTGAAGCGGACAGGAATATAATACTCGCCATCGGCCAAAGGGCCACCCATTTACAGAACAACCTCAATTCAGACTATTGGGATCTTTGCAAGAACGAAATAAAAATGCGCAACAACGCAGTATTTACCCAAATGTCTGAAGAAGAACTGAACACTTGGGCCAATTTGCCGGATGTTGAAGCATTACCACAACAGTGGGTAACGGAGGCAGCGGCAGCAGGTTTGCCCGCGGATGAAATACTGGAACAGGTTAAAGAAAAAATTAAAGAAGTTTTTACTGAAGAAGTAAAGTAATACCAAGGAGGCTGCCATCGTGGAAATTTTTGAAAGATTTGGTGTAGAACCCATTATTAATGCTGCTGGAACCGAAACCCGTTTTGGAGGTGCTCGGATGGATCGAGACGCCTTGGAGGCCATGAATGCCGCTGCTTTCCAGTCGGTTCGTTTGGATGAGCTTCAGGTTGCAGCCAGCAGGGTCATCACCGAAAAGACGCATGCAGAAGCCGGGATCGTGACCAATGGTGCCAGCGCTGCATTTACCTTGGGTACCGCCGCCTGTATCTGTGGTTTCGATGTTGC
>JAHEHB010000462.1 GCA_024644775.1 Deltaproteobacteria bacterium | reverse complement strand
ACCGGGAGCTACGCTGGCCGATTCTTTGTAAGGAGGTAATCCTTCGACCACGATATCAAAAAGATGAATCTTTCGATAACGGGCGATGATTTGTCCTTCCGGATTGATGAACACGCTCGTGTTATACACCTTATCGGGAGCAGGACCCACTTCCAGAATACTGCCGGCGATAATGAACATTTGATGCTGGGCAGCCTTATCCATCATTCTCTGGATCGTGGGGCCGGGAATCTCCTCAGCTTCTGCCAGACGCTGCTCGCCGGGGCCGAGGAAATTGAACATCTCCGGCAATACCGCCAGCTTGGCTCCTTTTCCGGCGGCTATATCAATTAGTTTTTCTGCGGATTGGACATTTTTTTCCTTATTGTCTTGCGAGTTCATTTGTAAGGTTGCAACCAGCATAATGTTTCTCCTTTCAATATTAGAGTTCGGCCACGAAGACACCAAGGCGGCAAGACTACATTCTCTTCTCTTTGTGCCTTCGTGTCTTAGTGGCTGAATTATTATCTTCCTTCTGAGACATTTTCCTTCTTTAGATAAGTCCCCAATATAACCTCAACACGGGACAGGATCGCAAGCAAACAGCCCAGCAAAAGCGGCATGGTGTACCAGTACGCTTTGATAGGCAAATTGATCAAAGACGACTGATATTGTTCCATAAGAATTACCAACAGGGTGTTTTTTATAAAAATGACCAAAATGACCGAAAGAAAGATATTCACTGCTAAATCCGTAATCATTTTCAGCCGCGGATTAAAAAAACGGTTATAGAAGTAAGCAACCTGCATATTTTGTCTGCGGTGCAGATAGACTCCCATCCCTAAAAAAATCATCCAGTTTGAACACAAGATCACCATTCCCGGTACCCACACGAACGAGTAGTCGAGTATAAACCTGAAAAAAATTTCCATGGTACCGAGAAATAACATGGCAATTAAACCAATAAAAGCCACGGTCCAGAATATTCGATCGAGATAATTGGCAACAAAACTCACTAGTTCAAACGTTTTTTGCATCGTCTCATTTTCCCATCAACAGATTCGGCAACCAAAGCGATATCTGCGGCACGAACGTAACGATCAGTAATGCCAGAAGAAGGGCGCCGACGAGAGGGTAAATCTTTCGCGTCACTTCATCGTAACGCACATCCGTAACACTGGTAATAATAAAAAGTCCCATCCCAACCGGCGGCGTGCACATGCCGATCATGGCATTAAATACCGTTACGACGCCAAAGTGTACCGGGTCTATCTGAAACGTCTCCAGCAGCGGCAAGAAAATAGGAAGGGTAATGATCAGCGTTGAGAGGCCATGCATGAAACACCCCATCACCAAATAAAACGCATTGATCATCAACAGAAAAACGAAGGGTTTACCGGCGCTTACAGCCAATACCCACTCTCCAATAGTAATAGGCACCCGTTCGGCCGCGATGAGCCAGCGCATTGCTCCAGCCATGGCAATCAGAAACATAATCTGGGCAATGGGTGTCAGGGATTCTTTGAGGGCATCCGTTAATTTTTTAATGGTTAGCGTACGGTAAATGAACCCGATAATAATGGCGTACACAGAGGCAAGAATGCCGGCCTCGCTGGGAGTAACCACACCCAGCACAAATCCGCTAAGCAAAACCAGAGGCGTCAGCAGCGCCCAGAAACCAATGGCAAATGTTTTAACGACCTCTCGAAAGGGTGCCCGTGGTTCCGTAGGCAATTGAGCCCATCCGACCCCCACCAGTATTCGGGTCACTATCATCAGAAAGATGCCGATCACCACTCCAGGTAGGGCGCCCGCCAACAGCACCCTTCCCACAGAAGCATCGGCAATGATCGCGTAGATGACCATAGGAATGCTTGGTGGTATGATGGGACCGATCACCGCAGACGCAATAGTTATGGCGGCGCTGTACGCCTTTTCATAGCCCCGGTCGGTCATGGCCTTCATTTCGATAATTCCAAGACCGGCGATATCCGCCACACCGGCCCCGGACATGCCCGCAAAGATCATACTGGCAAGCACATTGACATGCGCCAACCCCCCCCGCCAATGACCCACCAACGTTGCGGCAAAATCGAATATTTTGGTGGTTAATCCACCGGCATTGGCGATATTTCCCACCAATATAAAAAAAGGCACCGCCAACAGTTCGGTAGCCTGAACCGCCGAAACCACCTGGGCGGGAATCATCTGCAGCGGATAATCCACCATCGCCAGACCGACGAGTGCAGCAGCGCCCATGGAAAGCCCTATGGGCGCGCGGAGGATCATAAGAAACAGAAAAAACCCCAACGTGAAAAAACCGATCACCGCAAATTCCTTTACTAACCAGTCAGTCGGGCCCCTATTGAGACCAAGGGCCCGAAAGCGGTAATTTTCTATTCAAAGCTTCTGATCTTCTCTAAGACACCGGCAGGAATTTTCCCCTCTTGTTCCGCTTTTTTATAAAAGGGCTCCAGTTTTTTCCGGAACGGATCCATGTTGGATCGAATAAAAACGGCGTTGTCTTTCTCGATGAAATTTTGAATGACCTTCTCCGCCGCCTCGTTGATGAGTTCATTGCTTTTTAATCCAGCCTCATTGCAGGCATCAATCAATGCTTTTTGATGCTCCGGAGTCAGTTTGTTGAATTTCTTCGCATTGGTAGCGAAAACAATGGTCTGGGGATACTCATCGATACGGGTGACAAACTTGGCGGGTTCCGTAAATTTCATTGAGTGTACCAAAGAAATGGGGGATGTGACCATTTCCACGATGCCCTGTTTCAGGGCCAGGTAGGTTTCTGTCCACGGCAGCACCGTGGGTCGGGCGCCCAATTCGGTCCAGACCTGCAAAACAAATTGGTTCGGAAACATTCGCATTTTAACCCCTTGCAGATCCTCTAATCGAATGATCGGCTTTGTAGCGCAGAGCACGCGATAGGGCCCTCTCAGCCACGTGTGCTGAGTGTCGATGAGTTTGATTCCGTGCTTTTCAGCCAGTTCTTTCTCAAGTCCTTTCATATAGTCGGATCTCATGAACCTTAAGAATTGATCTCGATCCCGATATACGAATGGTGGTGAAAAATACTCATACACCGGAATAAACATTTTTAGGTAACTCGTCCCCTCGGCGTAAATATCGATGGCCCCCATCTGTACGCCCTTTAGAGAGACTTCGGTGGTGCCCAGCTGCTCTGAAGGGTAAACATTGACGATGAGGCTGCCGTTGGTTTTTTTCTTGACAAGATCTGCGAAATAGAGAAACGCCTGACCCTCAGGGCTTTGAAATGGCTGCTTGGTGGCCATCTTCAGCTCTACAGGTTTGGCAACCGCATCGGAAACCGTCGTTGAAAGCATCAGCATCCCACTCAATAAAATGACAGTAAAAAGGTTAGCGATAAATGATTTTTTCATAGCGAGCCTCCTTGAAAGTATTTGAGAGGTTAATAAAATAGGTTCTCTTTAATGGACTTATGTTTTTATTCGGCCTATGAAAATGAAAGTCTGCTATATGAAAAATGAAAGGATCTTGATATTCTATAGAATGTCACAAGCTTGTTTGTCAATTTATATCTATCGATGTTTCTGCGCATGAAACTCTACGAAATGCTTGGGGTAGTCGTGTTTTGCGGTATGAATATCGACCAGAACCGGTAGCCCTTCCTCATTGGCATGGAGCGCTTCGGTTAAGGCGGGTTCAACCTGGTCGGGATCTGTGACGCGAATACCTTTACATCCTTGACTTTCAGCCAGAGATACAAAATCTGGAGAGACTTCAAAATTGGTTCCCACTTTGGGTTGATCCGTCAGCACCTGATGGTATTGTGGCCATCCCAAGCACTGGTTATTCAGGACCACCCAGGTAATGCCGCATTTACACTCGGCGGCCGTGGCCAATTCCATCATAGCCATCTGGAAGGCGCCGTCTCCGGTAATACATACGACTTTTTTGTCCGGTTTGCCAAGCTTCGCGCCGATGGTTCCCGCAACGCCAAATCCCATGGCGGTTTGCTCGGCCATGGGGACACAATCTCCAACATCCAGCACCTTATAATACGGCCAGTAGTAACACCAAAGATCGGTGCCGCCGTTTTCCTTTACCAGAATGGTATCCCGGCCGAAAATTTTATTAACGGCTGCAATCACCTGGGGGGGGCGGATGGGCAGTTGTTTTTGGTTGACTTCTTGTTTGATCTCTTCAAAATACCGGGATTTTGCCGCTTTTATCTCTTTGATACGGACATCCCGCGAAGCTGAATTCATCGCCGGCTTTAC
>JAHEHB010000461.1 GCA_024644775.1 Deltaproteobacteria bacterium | reverse complement strand
TAACTTAAAAAAGATGACAATCATCAACGCGATTAGAATAAATACTGCAATCCGGAGGGTTCGCAACGAAAGACGCTGGGACCAGAAACCGCCGGCGGCAGAGAAAACCAAGATTCCGGAAAGCACCACCGTAAAACTGATGATCGGGTCACCAAACAGACGCGTATAGGTCTTGATAAAGTAGAGTTCAATAAACATAAAGCCTGCACCGACACCTAAAAAGTAAACCATAGAGGAGATAGCCGGGCGTTGTTTCCTTTTCCACATACTGAACAGGGGCGCCAAAAGAAGAAAGAAAGAAACCGCAAGGGCTTCGACAAAAACTACGCCGACAACGATTTCACCCGACAGAAACAGCGAATAAAACCGGCTACCCCTAACCCGAAACTGCTCTTTCAGTTTGGTCCACTTCAAAAACCGGCTTGGAAATGGGCGGTTGTCGCTTTGCGGGACCACATCGAGCAGATAGGAATGGAAAAATTCATTTTCGGTATGTGTTTTGTACGCTGCCAAAAGGCGGGAGATTTCAAGGTGATGATACGGTGCATCGAATACATTAAACCGGTTCACTTGTTCTTGCGTAATTCCTGACGCAAAAACAAGATCAAAATTCATACCTCGTGCAAAGTCATTAATTACACCCTGGTTAATTGGGGAACGATCTAAAAAATTATTTGAAGGATTAATCACGGGAATACCGAGGGGTTTTTTTGCCACGACAAGGGTGAAGGTATCCCAGTTTCGCAATATGACGATGTGGCGTTCAGGAGACTTCATGCCGAGCGAGAGTAAGCTTTCATAAGCGGTTGCCCAAAGCCGAATTGAATCTGCCGGCGGCAGCAGCAGTTTCCGGGAGATCGTGAGTACGCCATCTTCCGTTAAATGATTCACGTAGGCTCTAAATGCTTCAAGCGTAAATAGATCATCCTGGTTCAGAGCGGCTGTCCCGGGCAACGACGGCCCCCAATCTTCAACTTGGATGATTGTAAATTTTGCATCAGACCCGGCAAGAAAGGACCGGGAGGTTTTGTTTATTACGGGAAGATTATACTGTTTTCGTATGATCTTGGCCGCATAGGGGTTTTTTTCAACAACGGTAATATTTCCAGCACCGGAAGAAATGGCGCAAGGAATGGCGGACCCACCGCCATTTAGAATAATGAGAACACGCTCCGGGTGAGGTTTCAAAACATAACCTGAAAAAGGGAGTGTATATCGAGGGAATCGAACGGCTCTATTCGGCTCTAAATTATAAAAAACCAGCGGCGCATTACCGTCTTTAAATAATGACCATTGTTGTGGAAGTCGTTCGCTAAACTTAAGGCTTAGCCCGGGGGCGAAACGGATATAGGGACTCTCCACACGATCCATTCTGCCTCGCAGACTGGAAACGGTATCGGTGACGGTTGTGTTTGGAAATCGCAGCGTTTGACGAAGCGATTTATATGGTGCGGGTTTCACACGAATCAGCGTTTTACCCCTATCAGTGAATAGAAGTGCCATCAGCGCCATAATCGGCAGGATAAAAAAGATCGACAATTTACGATAAATATTGAAGGGTGTCCCTGTTTGGGTAGGCATGTCTCTTGAATCGAATCCCATCAGAGGGACCATTAATAGCGGTAGTAGATTGACGATTACAATGAGATTTTCTTCTCCAAAAAGCGGTAGCAGTGGAACCGGAAAAACAGCGCCGCATGCAGAACCGGCCATGGATGAAAAATAAATCAATCCGGTTTTATCCGGAAAGAAGGCATAGCCGATGGCGATCGTCAGGCCGGTAACGAAAAAGGGGAGTGCCAGGAGAAGAAAGGCGGCTAATAGATACAGTGCCTGAATGGGCTCTAAGGGTAATCTGAGATAGTCCAACGGAAGTTGATTGAGACCGATAAAGGATCCATTGGCCGTAATCGCATAGACAGTTATTACCACAGCCAACATGTTCCTTGAAGTGACTTGTTTTTTTAAACGGTATCCTTTTGATTCGAGGATACTCAGAAAAGTGCCGCTCGCCGCAAAACCGAACAGTGCGATACTGATGACCATAAATGAAAGATGATTCCACTGACTGATAGAAAAGACTCTTGTAAGAAGCACCTCGTAGGTAAGGGAAGATAAAGATAAAAGAAAGACAGCCGGTAAAATCATCGGGTGCGCTCAAGGGCGTGACCCGTCATGGGGACAAATAGAACGCCCGTAATTTGTTTTACTCTATAGTCATCGCCCTGTTTTGTCACGAGGGTAAGGTGTTGATAATGAAATGGGCTTCCAAGGGGGAGGATGAGCCGGCCGCCATCGACAAGCTGAGTTAAAAGCGGTGGTGGTATATGGTCTATAGCCGCTGTTATCATGATGGCATCAAAGGGAGCTGCTGCCTCCCATCCGAAGTAACCGTCACCATGCCGGGATGTGATATTGTTGAAACCAAGGGATTGAAGCACCTTGGTGGATCTTTCGTAAAGTGCTTGCTTAATTTCAATGGTGTAGACATTTTTCGTCACTTTAGAAAGGATCGCTGCCTGATAGCCGGAACCGGTTCCAATTTCCAGAACACGTTCTTTACCGGTTAGCTTAAGACTTTCGGTCATCAATGCAACGATATAAGGCTGGGATATGGTTTGGCCTTCTCCGATAGGAAGCGGATGATCTGCGTAAGCCTGCGAAACCAGTTTGTCCGGCACAAAACGGTGGCGGGGAACCTGTGACATCGCATCGAGAACATTGATATCCTTCACGCCTCGTCTGCGTATCTGATTATTGACCATATCTTCTCTGGCCTGTTTATAGCCAGGTAATGCTGCAGCGAACAGCCAGGTCGGAATAACGATGACGGCAATGAGGACAACTACAAGGCCTTTCATGGCAAGCCTCCTTGCTGGGAAGATATTTCCAACCATAACAAAAAACGACGGAATTGTCAGGCATGCATTAGTACCTATCTATCAAAATCGCATCATATTTGCGAAGGATTTATCTAACGAGATATTTACGCCACCAAGACACCAAGACACGAAGTTAAATTATAACAAAAAGTTACTGTTTGTGTCTTTGTGCCTTGTGGCTATTCTTTCCGGTTTATTCGGGTTGGGCTTTATGATTTTTTCGCTTTTCAACATTATGATTACCATGTTAACGTATCAAAGTTATGTGTTTTTTAAGCGAATATGTTTCAAAGCCGATATGATACACTATGCATTAGATTTTGTAGTTTATTGAAAAGGAGGTATCCATGCATTTGAAAAAACGGGTTATGGTGACCGGTGGCGCAGGGTTTTTAGGCTCTCATTTGTGTGAGCGACTGTTGGATAACGATTGTGAAGTGTTGTGTGTTGACAATTTGTACACCGGAACAAAACGAAACATTGTTCACCTTTTTGCAAACCCTTTTTTTGAACTCCTTCGGCACGACGTAACATTTCCACTTTATGTGGAGGTGGATGCGATCTATAACCTCGCCTGCCCTGCCTCGCCCATTCACTATCAGAATGATCCGGTGCAGACAACGAAAGTAAATGTACATGGCTCCATTAACATGCTCGGGCTTGCAAAACGACTCGGAGCAACAATACTCCAGGCCTCAACTTCAGAGGTATATGGGGATCCGAACGTACATCCGCAACCAGAGTCTTATAAGGGAAACGTAAACTGCATTGGGCCCCGATCGTGCTACGATGAAGGAAAGCGCTGCGCGGAAACACTCTTTTTTGATTATTATCGCCAGCATGGACTTGGCATCAAGGTTGCGCGAATTTTTAATACCTACGGACCTCGAATGCACCTGAATGATGGAAGGGTGGTGTCTAATTTTGTGGTTCAAGCATTACAAGGCAAACCGCTGACCGTTTTCGGAGATGGAAAACAATCGAGATCCTTTTGTTTCGTGGACGATCTCATTGAAGCAATGATTCGACTCTTCAATTGTCCCCATAATATAACAGGCCCCATTAACATCGGGAATCCTGATGAATTTACGATCCTGGAACTGGCTGAACATGTGATAGAGATAACCGGTTCGAAATCAGAAATTATTTTTAAACACCTACCGATTGATGACCCCCGCCAGCGGAAACCAGACATCGCACTGGCAAAACAGGTGCTTGATTGGGAACCGACGGTTCCGTTAAAGAAGGGTCTTGAAAAAACCATCGCCTATTTTGACGAAATGCTCGGATCGACTTAATTTTCCATTTAATTTTTCATGAATCAGACGCACCATCGACCCGAAAAAAATAAAACCACCGCTGACAGTGTAGAAGG
>JAHEHB010000460.1 GCA_024644775.1 Deltaproteobacteria bacterium | reverse complement strand
CCTCGCTGAACATTTACCAGCACGCACGGTGTCTCCAGCATGATACCCAGGCCGAAATTTTCCATCATCAATGAAAACCCCGGCCCGCTGGTGGCGGTCATGGCTTTAATCCCGGCCCAAGAGGCGCCAAGAATGGCATTCATGGAGGCGAGCTCGTCTTCCATCTGGATATAGACGCCGTCGACCTGGGGCAATCGGGTGGACATTCGCTCGGCGATTTCCGTGGCGGGAGTGATGGGATAGCCTGCAAAAAATCGGCAACCAGCCAAAATACCGCCCTCGGCAGCCGCATGGTCGCCTAGCAGGAAATGTTCGCCGGTCAACAACCCATTGTGATCACTCATTTTTTCACTTTAGCATTCGTCGATGGCTCCACAATCGTCGGTTTGAGCCCCGCTATCTTCAACGTAAATGGCAAAATCGGGGCAAAGCAGCATGCACAAGCCACAATTGAGGCACTGCGAATCATCCGTTATCTCCGGTAAACGATACCCTTTGGAATTGGTCTTTTTGGACATGAGAAGAACGCCCTGGGGGCAAAACTCCACACAGAAGCCGCATCCCTTGCAACGGTCGGGAATCAGATGAACAATGCCACAGGGGATGTGTATACGATTTTTATCTAAGGGCTGCCGCCAGTATTTCACCGAACACACCTGAAAGCCAAAATCGTCTCGAATTAAGTACAAATATTATTCAATGCAAGGAAAGCAGTAATTATATCATTTATTCGATTTTTGTCAAAATATTTTTACGCGTCCTCAATGTCATCAACTTAAGAAATGGTTATATTTCTGTGGGATTCCGCTCCCGGGAGATTAAGACTCCAGACCGATTTTTCTTCGTGGCTGGAAGCCACTCCCACGAGGAGTTGACGCAAATAGCCTTAGGTCGGCTAAGATACTGGATACTGAATGTTTGCAATAAAGCATTCTGTCTATTTTTTTAAAAACCCCCTTATTATTCGCCAAATTTCAAGTTTCGAGTTTCGGTTTACGAAAACGCCCAATCTGGTTCAACGCCGATAAAGTTTTGTCGATAACACAGCGCTAAACGCCTATAAACATACCCGCTATACTGTCCAGATACAGCATCCCCTTACGAGTCAAAGCGCAGCGGGTTCCCGCCATCTTTATCATGCCCTCCTCTAAAAGGGTTTGTGTCGTTTTTTGGAACTTATCAAAAAAATTTATCTGGAATCTTTCGTTGAATCCTTTGATATCGATACCCTCTGTTGTTCTGAGTCTAAGATAAATGGCTTCGGTGATTTGTTCTTCCCGACTCAACACTTCTTTACCGGCAATTGGCTGTATACCGGAATCGACATCCTCTATATACCGGTCGACGCGGGTGTGATTCCAATAACGGCGAGGGGGTATATATGAATGGGCGGACGGACCCAAGCCGATATAGGGCGTAGACGACCAATATTTTGCGTTGTGACGGGATATTTTTTTAGAAGATTTCGCAAAATTAGATATCTCGTACTGGTAATAGCCGTGCTCTGTTAAATACGCGATGGTGATTTCCAGCAACCGGGCGATGTGCGCTTCGCTGAGCGGTGATAATCGCTTCGTCTTACGGTAATTATCCAAACGCGTTCCAGGTTCGTATGTCAACTGGTAACAGGAGAGATGGTCCGGTGCGTATTCGAGCGCCCGTTGGAGGTCCAGTCGCCAGGAAGACGGTGTCTGGCCAGGCAATCCAAAGATAAGATCCAGCCCGATATTCTCAAAACCGGCGGTTTGTGCGGCTTTTATGGCTGTATCCGACTCTTTGCCGGTGTGTACGCGGCTTAGAATCTGTAGATGCGCATCCTGGAAAGATTGGACACCAATGCTGATCCGATTAACACCCGCCGACCGGTATCCGATTAACCGATTCTTATCAACCGTACCGGGATTTATCTCGATGGTGATCTCAGATTTTGGTTGAATCGCAACAGAATCATTCACCGTCTCGATGATTACTTCGATTTCTTTCGGTTCAAAAAGAGACGGGGTGCCCCCACCGATGTAAATGGAATCAAAAGAAAAGGGGATCGGCTCTATCATTTTGATTTCCCTCAGCAATGTACGAAAATAGGGTTGTTTGAGGGAAAAGTCTGTTATGGAGTAAAAATCACAATACGCACATTTTTGCCGACAAAAGGGTATGTGAATATATAGACCGGCGGGCATCAAAGGATTTGTATATATCTATTTACTCTCTGCTGATATGAGCTTCATTCCCAAATGAAGGGCCTCGCGATTCATTTTTAGAAAGCTGGCGGGTATTCGTTTCTGCAGAACTTTCATGATGGAATCCGGTTTAACAAGGTCTGTTAGACCCACAATTGCGCCCAACATGCAAATATTTAACACGATGGGTTTTCCGATGTTTTCCATCACGGTCGTGTAAAGTGGAAGTTCAACCTGCCGGGCGTCGACCTTTCGTTCGGTTGTCACATACCGTGTATCTGTCACTAACAGGCCCCCGGGGCGAACAATCGGGCTGTATTTATTGTAGGCCGGCTGAGTGAGGCAAACGAGTATATTGGGTTGAAATACCTTGGGAAAGAATATTTCTGAATCGGATATAATCACATCGGATCGCGTCGCACCGCCTCGGGCTTCCGGACCGTACACCTGAGACTGAACGGCAATCAGATTCTCATATAAAACCGCAGCTTCGGCCAATAAAATTGCCGCCGTAATGACCCCCTGCCCGCCTGAACCCGAAAAAACCATTCTGCACCGCTCCATCACGATCGTCCTTTCCCGGCCTTCTCGACGACTCTTTCATATTCACTGCAATACTCGGGCAGTTTCTTTTGAACGAATATCCCGCGTTCGGTCAAATCAGGGTTTTCTTTCTTGGCTTTGGATCCGATAGGGGTGGTTTGGGTTTTATAAACATTCATCATATCGACTGCGCTGCCGATATAGTTTTTTCTTCCGAAATAAGTGGGACATTGTGAGAAAATCTCCACCACCGAAAAACCTTTGTGAAGAATCGCCTTTTTAATATAATCTGTTAACTGTTGAACATGATACGTGGTGGTTCGGGCAACGAAGGTGGCACCGGCTGCTTTTGCAAGTTCCACAATATCGAATCCCTGGTCGATATTGGTGTAGGGTGCTGTTGTAGCACTGGTACCGTATCCGGACAATGGTGAGTATTGCCCGCCGGTCATTCCATAAGTCCGGTTATTCATTACAAGAGCGGTAATATCGATATTGCGTCGCGCAGCGTGAATAAAATGATTGCCACCGATGGCCAGCGCATCTCCATCTCCCATGGGAACAATAAGATTCAACTCGGGACGACTCAATTTTACGCCGGTGGCAAACGCCAAAGCCCGGCCGTGTATGGTGTGTAGGGTGTGAACATCCACGTAACCGGAAATACGCGACGAGCAACCAATCCCGGATACCATTACAATATCGTTTTTGCGGATGCCCAGCGTTTCGATGGCTCTTAACAGACTATTGAGTACCGTGCCGTGGCCACATCCCGAACACCATAAATGGGGGAAAAACCTTTCTCGGATATATTCTTTAACGGCCATACTATACCCCCCTCCCCTGAATGAGTCGAAGGACATTTCGGATATCTGCATCGGTGATAAATTCTCCGTCGATGCGATTGGCCAAAAATATCTTTTCCGGTTCATCCGTGGCCATTTTTACCGCATGAAGAATTTGGCCCATGTTCATTTCAACAACGACGACATACTTCGCGTTGGCACATTTTTCTCGAACGACATGATCCGGAAAGGGCCACAACGTCTGAAGCTCCAGCAGCCCGAGCTTCTCACCCCGAGTCCGTCGGTTTTCCACCACATGCCGTGCGGAACGGGCGGCGGATCCATAAGAAATCAGCATGAATTCAGCATCTTCGAGATAATATTCATTGTAACGGGCGATCTGATTTACATTATTTTGTATCTTGTCGACTAAGTGGCGCAGCAATCCATGGACCACCTGCGGATTTGTGGATGGAAAACCCCACATATCATGAAACAAGCCGGTGACATTGTAACGATGCACCCCGCCAAAATCCGACATGGGAAGACGCCCATCTTCTCTTGGCAAATAGGGATGATAATCAACGCCGTCCGGTACAGAAGTCCTCAATCGGTCCACCAGTGCCAATTCATCTTTGTTGGGTACGATGAGTCGCTCTCTCATATGCCCCACGACCTCATCGAGCAAAAGGACAACCGGGGTTCGATACGTTTCCGCGATGTTAAAGGCTTCGACGGTTGTTTGGAAAA
>JAHEHB010000111.1 GCA_024644775.1 Deltaproteobacteria bacterium | reverse complement strand
CATCAAAGCCAAGACCATGATGGTTGCCTGCGGCGGTGCAGTGAACATTTATCAGCCCCGAAGCATTGCCGAAGGCAAAGGCCGTGCCTGGTATCCGGTATGGAATGCGGGCTCCACTTATTACCTGTGTATGAAAGTGGGCGCTGAGCTTTCCATGATGGAAAACCGCTTCACGCCATCTCGTTTCAAAGACGGATACGGCCCGGTGGGTGCATGGTTCTTGCTCTTTAAAGCCAAAGCACTCAACGGTCTGGACGAAAATTATGTTGCCAGCGACGCTGCCAAAAAAGAGCTTGAAAGCTATGCGCCGTACGGTACCGCTGCCATCACCCCCACATGTCTAAGAAATCATCTCATGCTCTTTGAGATGAAAGAAGGGCGCGGCCCCATCATGATGGATACGGTCTCCGCCCTGGCAGAGCTTGGAAAGACCATGGACAAAAGAGAGCTCAAGCATCTCGAATCCGAGGCATGGGAAGACTTTCTGGATATGACCTGTGGTCAGGCAAACCTCTGGTGCGCGACGAACACAGAGCCTGAGAAGAAAAATTCCGAAATCATGCCCACCGAGCCATACCTACTCGGATCGCATTCCGGCTGCTGCGGTATGTGGTGCTCCGGCCCGGATTACGACTGGGTACCGGATGCCTATAAGTGGGGCGACGGCGATAAGATCTACAACCGTATGACCACTGTAAAGGGACTCTTTACAGCCGGTGACGGTGTGGGTTGCTCCGGGCATAAATTCTCATCCGGATCTCACGCAGAAGGGCGGTTGGCTGCCAAATCCATGGTACAATACTTAAGAGATCACAAAGACTTCACCCCCACTATCGCCCAGTCTCAACAAGAGCTGGTGGATATGGTTTACAAACCGGTAAAGGTGTACTTGGAGAACTGCGAATACACCACCATGGCCGATATCAATCCCGCCTACCTTAAACCGGATGGATTGACTGCGCGTCTCATGAAAGCCACCAACGAATACGGGGGCGGTACAGCCACTTATTATATGACCAGCAGCAAAAACCTTGAGATCGGATTGGAATTGCTGGAGCTCATCCGCGAAGACTGCGAACTTCTCGCTGCCAGCGGACTCCACGAACTGATGCGATGCTGGGAGATCATCCATCGGACTTGGACGGTGGAGTCGCACCTGCGCCATATCCAATTCCGTAAAGAAACCCGGTACCCAGGCTTCTATTATCAGTCTGATTATCCGGGACAGGATGATGAGAATTGGTTTTGCTTTGTTAACTCAAAGTATGATCCAAAAGCCGGGCAGTGGGATGTCTTCAAACGTGATTACAGTAAGATCATCCCAGATTAACCGGAGACTGATGGTTTATTAGATCGAAATTACCTCCAGGTGCTCCTGGGCACCTGGAGGTTTTTATTCATCGCGGTACGATTTGTTTTTTTGGGACGATATTCTAATGGTTTCTGCATACCCAAAAGATTTATCCAATTAATCTTAACCCGATAAACCTTTTCGGTATATAGATACAAAAAAACGATTATCGTCTAACGGGAATGACCCGTTGAAGAAGTAGACGCAAATACTGGAATCTTTCAATTTTTTGAATTACGGAGGAATCCCATGACAGAAAACAAAGAGAACACGCCCTCTTCCGGTGGAAGCATATTGGTGGTTGGTGGGGGGATCAGTGGGTTGACTTCCGCCCTGGAAGCGGCCGAAGTTGGTTACGAGGTGTTTCTTATTGAAAAGGAACCATCCCTTGGCGGCAGGGTCGCTCAGCTAAACAAATACTTTCCTAAGCTTTGCCCGCCCACCTGCGGACTCGAAATCAACTACCGGCGAATAAAGGATAATCCCCTGATAAACGTTTTAACCTTAACAGAGGTTGAAAAAGTGGAGGGGAGCCCCGGTAATTATCAAGTGACTCTAAAAATAAATCCACGGTATGTGGAAGAAAATACGACTGCTTACGACGACGTTGCAGAGAATCTCAATACAGATATCCCCAATGAATTTAATTTCGGGATGAACACCACCAAAGGTCTTTATGTACCCCATGAAATGGCGTTTCCTTATAAGTATCTTATTTCTCAAAAAATAATCGGTACCGAGGATGCCGAGCGTATCAAGGGGGCGTTGCCCGAAGGTGCCGTTGATCTGGAAGCACAACCGAAAACCATGACCATTCATGTGGGTGCCATTATCTGGGCGACCGGATGGGTTCCTTATGATGCTGCCAACATCGATAATCTGGGATTCGGGCAATTTGAAAACGTCATCACCAACATGATGATGGAGCGGTACGCCTCTACCAGCGGCCCGACGAATGGTAAAATATTCAGACCCTCCGATAAAAAAGCACCCGAAAGCGTTGCTTTTGTTCAATGTGCCGGATCTCGAGATGAAAATCACCTTCCTTATTGTTCCTACATTTGTTGTATGGCCTCCTTAAAACAAGCAACCTATGTAAGGGAACAATATCCGGATGCAAAAATCCATATCTTTTATATTGATCTGAGAACACCTGGCCAGCGGTATGAAAAATTTTACAAACAAATAAAAGCGGATGAAAACATCTTTTTCATTAAAGGCAAGGTGGCCGAGGTAAGCGAGGAACCGGCGACAAAGAATATCACCGTCGTTGCAGAAAATGCCGTAACGGGCGAAAAAATACAGCAAACTGTGGATCTGGTGGTTCTGGCCACCGGTATGCAGCCGACTGCAAAAGAAAATGTGCCCGCAGCAAACCTGAAATATGATGAAAACGGCTTTATCATTAATGATCTTGAAAAGGGCGGTATGTTTGCCGCGGGATGCGCCAACAAACCGTTGGATGTGGTGTCATCTAACCAGAATGCGACAGGGATGGCATTACGGGCCATTCAAACGATGGTGAAACGCTAGGAGGTTATTCATGGATAAGAAATACGGCGTATATATCTGCACGGGTTGTGGCATTGGAGATACCTTGGACATAGAAGCATTATGTGCAGTCCCCAAAGAAAAGGGTTTGCCGGTTCAAACCCATTCGCTCCTTTGCGGAAAAGAAGGGGTTGACGTCATCAAGAAAGATATCGAGGAAAACGCAATCAACACGCTGGTGATTGCAGCCTGTTCTCAGCGGGTTAATTATAACGTGTTCAAATTTAATGGCTGTATCGTGGACCGGGTGAATTTTAGAGAACAAGTTGTTTGGTCTCACCCGAGGTCTGAATTCCCGGCACTTGCAGAGGAACAAAAGGAAGACGGCGAAAGTTTTGACCGCATTCAGATGATGGCCGAGGATTACTTGAAAATGGGAATGGCAAAAGTAGAAAAAGTAAACCTACCGGAGCCGTATAAACTCGAAATTCTCAATAAAAGAATTTTAATTATCGGTGGTGGAATTACTGGGATTTCGGCCGCCATCGAAGCCGCCAAAGCCGGCTATGATGTCACCCTTGTTGAAAGAGAAAAAAAACTGGGCGGACACGCAAAACAGTGGCGTAAACAGCTTCCAATAGAGAATCCATATGATGACCTTATCCCACCGATAGTAGAAGATAAAATAAAAACACTCGAACAGTACCCCAATATTGAGGTGAAGACGGAGACGGTGGTGGCTCGTGTTGCCGGGCAGCCAGGAGAATTTACAGTAACGTTTAAAAAACCGGGTGAAAAAATCGAGTTTGACGTGCCCTATCCGGTGCCCGATGAAATGAAAGTGGACGAAAGCGGCAAAGAGCTGGATGCTGCCGCCCTCCATGAAAAATTTATGGAATACAACGAAGGTAGAAACGATATTTTAACCTTGGATCCCGACGGGGATCAATATGGTGCCGTTATTTTGGCGGCAGGGTGGCATCCCTATGAACCAGATGGAGAAGAATTGGCTCATTACGGTTATGGGGAAATAACGGATGTCGTAACCAACAGCCAGTTTGAAGCGATTGCCACCGAGGGTACCATCAAACGCCCTTCAGACGGTAAGGAAGCAAAATCCGTTGTATTCATCCAGACTCCCGGGAATGGAGACGATTCAGACTTTGAATATGCCGGGGCAGTTACCAGTCTGGTAACCCTCAAGCAGGCGAAATATGTGCGTGAGGACTACACCGTCGATGGGAAAGCATTTATTTTCTATCAACATATGCGAACCACCGGCCTTATGGAAAATTTTTATAAAAGCATACAGCAGGATGAAGGGGTTTTTATGACCAAAGGCGATGTGGTCAGCGTTTCCAAAAATGCGGATGGGCTGATCGTTGAAGCCAAAGATACCCTTTTGGGAGAAAATGTGAAGGTCAGGGCCGATATGGTGGTGCTGGCCACCGGCATGGTTCCGGCAACTTCCGACGAGCCGGTGGTAAACATGGCTTACCGTCAGGGACCGGCTTTCCGGGATAATATTGAACTGTTTAAGGGATATGTAGATTCCAACTATATCTGTTTTCCTTATGAAACTCAACGAACCGGTATTTATGCGGCCGGCGCCATCCGGCGAAGCATGACCACCGAAGAGTGCATGGAAGATGCGGCTGGCGCAGCACTTAAAGCCATTCAATGTCTGGAGTCCACCAACCGTGGCGTTGCCGTCCATCCGCGGTCCGGAGATATGACCTTTCCGGATTTTTTCTTCCAACGATGTACTCAGTGCAAACGATGTACCGAAGAATGTCCTTTCGGCGCCATCGATGACGATGAGCGAGGGACACCAAAACCGAATCCGACTCGGTGCAGACGGTGCGGTACCTGTATGGGAGCATGTCCTGAGCGCATCATCAACTTTTCCGATTACAGCATCGACAGCATCGGCTCCATGGTCAAGGCCGTAGGGGTGCCATCGGAAGATGACTATACCGAACCACCTTTTAGAATTTTAGGTCTTGTCTGTGAAAACGATGCCTATCCGGCGCTGGATATCGTAGGGATCAATCGCATGTCCTATTCGGCAGAGGTTCGGTTTATTCCGGTGCGGTGTTTGGGCTCTGTAAACGTAATCTGGATTAAAGATGCGCTTTCCCAGGGAATGGATGGTGTTTTCCTTTTGGGATGCAAGCACGGAGACGATTATCAGTGTCATTTTATCAAGGGCAGCGAACTGGCAGATATCCGTATGAAGAAAATCGGTGAGGCGTTGCAGAGTCTTGCACTCGAAAACGAACGCGTTGCCCAGTTTGAGGTGGCCATCGACGATTACGACAAACTGCCTCAGATGATCAATGAGTTTGTCGAACTCGTCGAAGGAATGGGCCCGAATCCGTTTAAAGGATTTTAGTGATTTTCGATTTTTGATTTTTAGGAGGAACAACCAATGGCCGATGCACAAATATTGGATCCTGATTTGAATTTCATCAGGGAAGTGGGTGCGCTGGGTGGTGAAGATCTAAAAAAATGTTATCAGTGTGCCACCTGCTCTGTGGCATGTGCCATCGCCCCGGATAAACATCCTTTTCCAAGAAAAGAGATGATTGCAGCTTCCTGGGGCTTAAAAGACAAGCTGGTAAAAAGCGCGGATATATGGCTGTGTCACAATTGCGGAGATTGTTCAACGCTGTGTCCCCGAACGGCAAAGCCGGGAGATGTCCTATCTGCGGTTCGCGCTTATGCCGTCTCCGAATATGCGGCCCCAAAAGTAGTGGCGAAAGTGGTCGGTGATCCAAAAAAACTACCCGTTCTTTTAGCCATCCCCGCCGTGGTTTTTCTGGTATTAGGCCTTGTCACCGGTTTGCTAGACTTCACACCGGAAGGCGATCGCATTGTCGCTGACCACTTTTTTTCCATGTGGCTTGTGGACATGATTTTTATCTCCCTTGCTATTTGGAATTTCGTAATCTTCGCTAATGGCATCAAACGGTTTTTGGCGGATATTCATGAAAACGCCTTACTGGAGGGTAAGACCGAGAAAAAGGAAATAAATCCCAAGGATTTTATTGTATCATTAATAAAGGTGATACCCACCATATTGAAACACAGCCGATTTAATGACTGTACCGAAAACAAGGCGCGTTCAACTGCGCATATGATGGTCTTTTTTTCGTTTATCGGCCTGTTTATCGTAACCAGCATCTTTTTCTTCGCCATATACGTGTTTCAATCACCCGGCCCGTATTCACAGTTAAATCCCGTAAAATGGTTGGCCAATATCAGCGGTATCTGTCTCATTGTCGGCAGTATCCTTCTTATGAGAGAGCGAATGAAAAAGGAGGACCAGGTGTCTGCTTACAAAGACTGGGCGCTTTTAGGCTTGGCATTGGCGCTGGGCGTAACCGGTATGTTTACCGAAATCACACGGCTGATGGGAATCGCATTCCTTTCATACCTGTTCTATTTTATACACCTAATGTTTGTGTTTAGCCTGTTTGCCTTTTTACCATTTTCAAAGCTGGCCCATCTGGTGTATCGCACACTGGCCGTTGCCTATGCGGATTATTCTGGAAGAGGGTTTAAACTCGGCTAATATTTAGCCACAGACACACACGGACGTTTGGGACTGTTTTGCCCCGGCAGTATCGGCTGGGTCAAGACGGTCAACGCTTTACGATTTAATTACCTGTGGCTACGAACAAAATTAAAAGGGAGATAGTTGTAACATCTCCCTTTTTTATTTAAGAATTCTGCACCAAGAAGGTAACGAAGGATATTCTCCTCGTACGCTATTCTTCGTGATTTAGTAGTCTATTTCATTCATCGTTTATTTTGAATCAGCTCCGGTGGCGGCGCCGTGCAGTTTGATTTCCACTTTTTCAGTCAGACCTTCATAGTATCCTCTTAAGATCTCGAGCACTTCATCCCGACCGAAATGATCCGGAATTTGGCCGCCTTCGGATAACAATTTCCGCAACATGGTCCCGCTTAACAGCACCCGGTCTTCTTTAGCATGAGGGCAGGTCCTTAGCGATGCCATTCCATCGCATTTGTAGCAATAAAAGGTCCAGTCGATTTTGAGCGGTGCGCAGAGCAGCGCCTTCCCGGGTTCTTCGGGCTTCGGAATCTTGTCGAAAATGGTCTGGGCTTCGAACATACCGTAAAAGTCACCCACGCCGGCATGATCCCGGCCAATGATCATCCGGGAGCATCCGTAGTTCTGACGAAATGTGGAGTGAAGCAGGGCTTCTCTGGGACCGGCATATCGCATATCCAACGGGTATCCGCCTTGTATCACGTTGTCTCCTACAAAGTAGTTTTTCACCAACGCATCGATACACTTCACCCGAACATCCGCAGGAATGTCTCCCGGTTTCAGATTACCGACCAATGAATGAATATAGACACCGTCGCACACTTCCACAGCAATTTTGCAAAGATATTCATGGGATCGATGCATGGGGTTGCGTAACTGAAGCGCCGCGACCTCTTTCCACCCTCTGTCTTCAAACATTTTACGGGATTCTTCCGGTCTCACGTATATGCCCGCGTACTTCGTGGGGTATTCCCCTTCACTCAGAACCTTCACCGGACCGGCAAGGTTGACATCTTTCTGTGACATGACCATTTGAACACCAGGGTGGTCGTCTTTGGCGATCTTCCAGAATTCTTCGGCAGTTGCTGTACCCTCACCCATGAAGACCTTTTCGCACTCGTACTTTTTGTCTGCCTCGGTCATCTCATATTTTTCGGTAACCTTCATGGTGGCCATTATCTCATTTGTTTCCGGATCCACCAAGGCAATCTCTTCACCTTCCGTAATGCCGCCGGCATCTTCTTTGTTGGCAGAAAAGGTCACCGGGATAGGCCAGAAAGTGCCATCGGCCATCAGGAAATTATCGCAGACACCTTTCCAATCTGCTTTCGCCATGAAACCGGTCAGGGGGCTGAAACCACCGATGCCCATCATGATCAAGTCGCCCTTTTCACGCGGAGAAATGTTGATCTTTTTTAACCCTTCGGCCTTTTTCTTTTCAGATTCGAGTTCTGCTCCTTCCAACAGACAGCAGGTCAACCCCTTTCCGCCATGCGGAGGTACTAATTGTGACATATCGCTTCCTCTCCTTTCACTTTATTTATTTAATTGAATGGCTTACGACCATAAAATTCATAAAACAAAAGGGTATCCATATAGCGGATAAAGCGATTTGTCAAGTGTATTTGCACCGACGCTTTGACTACAAATCGGCAGCTTCAAGGCGCTTTATTCTTTTAAAGTGATCGGGATTTGCAGTGATTCTATTCGTAGGTATATCAAGATTCCATATTCTGGGAAAATGCAAAATAAATGGCGATTTTGTATCTTGTTGACCGACCTCATGATGATGCTTATTCAACATTTATATACTTAAAAGCATAAAGATTATCGGAGGTGGCGTTAACGGATAGAAAACGGCTGGATTTCCCCTGCTTAAATCTGACTAATTAGAAGAAAGGTATGATCAATTGATAAATTAATATTGAATCACCAATTATTTAGTTGTATGCTTAAAATCAGGTATTCTCGTCAGCGGTTTCATCTTTGTGTGTACAAACAGCAACTTATACTCGATAATAGGGATGCATCATGACTCTATTACACATAGCTTTTCTCTAACCATCGAGAAAAGGAGGTGTCTGCGATGGAAACCACGCAAGCGATCAATCAAGAAAAATTCGACGGTATCAGTAGTCAGCACAAACGATTTCAGGGGGGGCAAACGCCTGAAAAAGCCAATCGACACAACCTTAAATATCATTTAAATAACTTTACGAGAGCTTACAAAAGCTGGATAGTCCCTTATCTAAAATCGCGTAACTGTTCGAACGAATTTCGACCGGTACTGTCCTTCCTTTATACGGATCTTAATTGTAACCTTGACTGCCACTACTGTTACAGCCAGGGGAAAAAAATTCCGGGTATGAGCATGGAGATGGCAAAAGATGCGGTCGATTTCCTACATTATCATGGTTGCAGAGTCTTAGCCTATATGGGTGGAGAGCCTTTGGTACGTGGACAGTACATTATCGATTTAACTCGGTACGCCGTCCAGAAAGGCTTCTTTGTCTACCTTCCCACAAACGGTATCCTCATGGATGCAGATTTTATTGATGAAATCGGAAAGGCCGGTGTTTCCACTATTAATCTGGCTGTGGATGCAGTAAACCCTAACAACGGACTGCCGAAGTATTTCTCTCGGATCAAAACACAATTTGAATATCTGGTCCAACAGGAAAAAAAATATGGTTATATTACTTTTTTTAACATCAATATCACAAAAGATAATATCGCAGACGTAAAAAAGCTCACAGAGATCGCTCACGATTACGGTATCGCCACCGACTATCACATCAATGAACCACCGCAAGTACAGTATGATTATTACAAATATGAATCAGAGGGTGGATGGATAACCAACGGGGAATACCAAGCGGTTGACGAGCTTGTGGATTGGTTGATCGAAAAGAACCTGGAAGGGTACACCATGGTCAATTCGGTGAATCATTTGGGGGCGATGAAGCGATTTATACGCAATCAGCTGCCCGCTTGGCCCTGTGAAGCCGGCCGTTTTTCTATTGTTATTCGGTTGGATGGAACCTTTGCACCATGCTTTGAGCTTTATGGCAAAAAAGAGAATTGGGGCAGTCTTTATGAAGGTTCCAAATTCGACCCGGTCAGGCTTGATCGTCAAAAGAAAAAGTGCAGCCCGCATTGTCTTTCAACCTGTAATTATCAGGTTAAGCACTACACACAGTCTTTGCTGCGTTCATTTCAATGGGTTGCTAAACACGCGTATTCGCATTTTTTGGGCGTTTCATAAAAGAAAGCGCACTAAATATGTCCGGATTAGTAATTGCAAGCAAGAATTAAGTAAGAGGAGAAATATATGTCACTTAGCTCTCAAATGGAAGCTTCAAAATGGTTAATAGCGCTTGTCCAGGGCTTTATCGTTCTGTCTCCGGAAAACACGCTTCAGACGAATCCGCGTGAAAAAGCCTTTAGTGAACCCCTGGTCGGGTTTTCAAAGGGAGACGATCCCATTTTCGATGCCTACAAAGATCTTGTGGGCCCCTTTCATCGAACGCCGATGGAAATTTTTACGTATTCATTTCCATCGATTGTGGTTTCCCCCGAAGAGCTTACAGTAATCAGTTGGATATTACCCCAAACGGAAGCGACCAAAGAAGACAATCGAAATGAAACAACCTATCCGTCCGAACGATGGGCCCGAGCACGAATTTTTGGAGAACAAGTAAATAATAAGCTTCGAAATTATGTGGTGGCAGAATTGGAAAAAATGGGAAAGGAAGCGGTCGCTCCCATCTTCTCGTCGCTTTGGGAAATAAAGACATCCGATCGGTTCGGACGTGCCTCGTCATGGTCTGAACGGCATGCAGCGTATGCCTCGGGGCTTGGAACTTTTGGACTCTGTGATGGACTTATCACCCCCCGGGGAAAGGCCATGCGGGCGGGATCTGTCGTTGCCCGCATTCAGACGGAACCGACACGACGACCTTATACGGATCATCAGGAATATTGTCTTTTTTATTCTCAAGGTGTCTGCGGGAAATGTATTCCACGCTGTCCGGTGGATGCCATCACGAAAGAAGGCCACGATAAGGAAAAATGCTTCGCATTCCTTAAACCCATTACCTCAGATTATGTAAAAACCCATTTTAAATTTGACGGATACGGCTGTGGTATGTGCCAGACGAAGGTTCCGTGTGAATCCAAGATTCCTACCGTTGAGGATCTTAAAGCGTATCGAAAAACCGAATAACCTTTCCCTATTCGGCCCTATTCGGAATAACGTTGAATTGTCATGCGGGAACATAGCCAGTGATCTTTAATCCGTGGTGTGTGATTTTCGATTATTATCGCCGATAACCATTTGGAGACCGGAGCCCGATTGATCCTTTTCGGAGTAGCTGTCGATTTCAGACTTTACGAATGTTGTCTGTGCATAGGGGCCGAAACTAAGGGCACGATGATGAAACGCATTACCTAAACCGGCGCTAAACCAGAATTGATGGCCATCTACATCGGTCTTGGTTTGCACGTCGGTTTGGGGAATTGATCGGGTTGATTCTTGAAAAACCACGTTTCTTCGAAACGTGTAGTCGGTGAATTCATATCCGATGCTTCCAAATCATTTAATAAATGCGTTCTAACCTTCCTCTTCGGTCTTCTTTAAACCACTTTTCTCCTCTTTATTTACATCGTTTGTGTTCGCGTTGGGTTTCATCTCCCCGAGAAATTTTGGCAGTTCAAGTCCGGCCATCTCCGCGATATCATGCAGAGGCGGCAGGCTTTTAATAATTCCCGAGAGAAAATTCGCTGTCGAGACACCACCTTTGTCTGAGTTTCCGGAATCCCATACGGTAATTTTATCAATCTTTAAATTTTTGATGGCTTCAGCCTGCATAGTAACTAATTGCTCAAGTTTTTCGATCATAAGCAACGTTGCCGCCGCTTTCGCATCGCCGTCGCAGCTTTTGACGAGTTGCGCATAACCGGCCGCTTTACTTTCGAGTACTTGTTTGACACCCTGAGCCTCCGCTTGGTATTTTAACAAAGTAGCAGTGGCGTTGCCTTTTGCTTCTCTGCGATTTTTTTCCGCCTCCGCTTCAGCCGCGATTTCAATTTTCTGTTTTTGTATCTCCTGCTGCACAACTTCTTGGGCTTTGAGTCGCTCCTCTTCCGCTCGGTATTGCGCCATCTGTATTTCAACCTCCGCCTCCCGTTTGGCCACTTCTCCAAGTTTCAACGCGTTGGCTTGTTTGATGGCGAGTTGGGCATCTACATCGGCAATATCTGCTTTGGCTGTGTTTTCACCGGCAACTGCGTCGGCTTCTTGGCGCTGGATATATATACGCTTATCAGTTTCCGCCTTTTTTTTGCCCTTTTCAGCCTGTGCAAGGTTCTCGGCAACTTTGATTTCCTTTTCCCTGTTTGCTTCGGTCTCTCCAATAGTGGCGGAAGTCTCTTGCTGCTGGACAAATATGCGTCGATCGGCGTCTGCCTGTTTTTTACCTTTCTCGGACGCTGCCACGTTTTCCGCGACTCTAATTTCCTTTTCCTTGGCGGCCTCTGCCTCGCCGATCGCCCCGTGTTTTTCCTGTTCGGCAACGTCAATCTTGGCTTGATTGATGGCTTCAGCTGCTGCCTTTTTTCCGATACTTTCTATGTAGTCCGATTCGTCGGTAATGTCCGTGATGTTCACATTAATGAGATACAAGCCGATTTTATTGAGCTCCGGGGCTACGTTCTTGCGAATCGATTCTAAAAAGCTTTCGCGGTCCTGATTAATTTGCTCGATGGTCAGGGATGCAACGGTAAGTCTTAGTTGACCAAAAATAATCTCTTTGGCCATCTCTTCGATTTCTTGTTGTTTTAAATTTAAAAGTCGTTCGGCCGCATTGTTCATAATGCCGGTTTCCGTGCTGATACCCACCGTAAATGTACTTGGGACGTTAATGCGGATGTTCTGTAAGGAAAGGGCTTTCTGTAAGGGGATACTGATTGTCATTGGCGTCAGATCCATATAGGCATAATCCTGAATAAGCGGCCATACCAACGTCCCTCCTCCGTGGATACAGTTTGCCGATTGCCCTTCGCCCACTTTGCCATATATGACCAGGATTTGATCAGACGGACATCGTTTGTAACGCGACGCTAAAAAAGATAGGGTTGTGATAACCAGGACAATAAACGCCACAATCGGTAGAAGCCAGAAGCCGAAATCGAACATGTTACCTCCCGTCTGAGCCAATTTCAAAACGTCCCAGTTTGCCCAATCTCTGTGTCAGGCATCCGCCTTGGCGGATTAATCCTCGAAATACTCAATGTATGCCTGTGGTTAATCCGCCTGAGGCGGACGACTTAACCTTGAACAAACTGAAACGTTTGAAACAGGCTCATCTTTCAGTGGTTAAACAGTGGTTAAATTTTTTCGACGACCAAAACATTGCCGTCCACCCAAACAACCCGAATCGGTGTATTCGATTTTAATTCCTTTTTGTCGACCGATGATGCATCGTATTCCCGTAAACTTTTATGGACATTGACCAGCACCCTTCCGATTCCATATTCCGGAATCGTAAGATAAACCTTTCCTTCAGCGCCAACGGCACTATCTATGGTTATGGTCCCGCTAGATTGCAATTTTAAAACAAGAGAAAATAATTTCCCGATCACCCAAATCGAAAAAAGCCCCGCTGCGACCGCCCCGGTCATTGAAAGAAACGTCCCCATTTTGCTCTGTCTATAGAGTGCTAATCCGACGAGACCGAACATCAAAAGGAAAGAGGTGAGGCCATGGAGCGAAAGAATCTTAAAACCGACATCAGAATCAGCGTGATGTGAATGGAGGTTATGGCCATCGACGGTAAAGTCGCCATCCACATGATTTCCAATACCGACAAGCTGAAGAACGAGCCTGATAAAAACGAAAATACCGCCAACAATGGCACATAGTAAGAAAAAGACTTCAATGCCGTTAAACTGTGTGAATAGTGTCTTCATGACAGGTTCCCTTCAGTTGGTTCCAAAGATAATAAATTCACACACACCGGTGAGCGCTTATGGGTTTTCAAGTTTATATCTTTAAAAAAACGTCGCTCGGTTGTTATTTTAAAAAAATACCAGCTTTTCGTAAAGTTAACAAGTTTTTAAGTGTGTGAATCATGACTGTTCCTTAAGTTAGGCAGCCAGTTTTTGATTTGTACGGTTCTCCCAATAATTGTCCCACCAGCCATTTGCCCTTAATACCCTTAATGAAAGCATCGGATTAATCCTTTCGGGATGCCAACATGCTCCCGGAATCTTCATTCGTTTTTGGGGGATCGATTTATGAGCACTTTCCACTTCTCCTGAACCAATGGGAAACCCTTTTTCTTTAAATTCTTCATAATTTACTGAATTG
>JAHEHB010000459.1 GCA_024644775.1 Deltaproteobacteria bacterium | reverse complement strand
TGTACCAGACAACCGCTTAATTTTTCCTGACCTCACCGTGCTCGAGAATCTTCAAATCGGACAGAAGATCCCCAAAAACTTACAGAACAAACCGTGGACGGTGGAAAGGATATACGAACTCTTCCCCATTCTTGCCGAAAGACACGGTCAACAGGGTGGTACCTTGAGCGGTGGGGAACAGCAGATGCTCACGGTGGCAAGAACCCTCATGGGCAACCCTGAGCTTCTGCTGCTGGATGAACCCGTTGAGGGATTGGCACCGCTTGTGGTAAAGGATCTGGGAGAGCAGATCCTGAAACTGAAAGAAATGGGGCAAACGATTCTCTTTTCCGAACAGAATATCCGTTTCGCCACCATGACGTCGGACCGCGCCTATGTGATCGACAACGGCCGGATTCGATATCAGGGAAACATCGAGGAACTGAGCGCCAACCAGGAGGTTAAAGAAAAGTACCTGATGATATAGGCCTAACGCCTTCACACCAGAGACCCCCAAAATACCGGAGCGTCTATGAAGACATTCGACAACCCGGACGTCATCATCACTGATGTCCTGGACAGCCACGGAAAATGGCGTGCCAAAAAAACCGCCCTGATCTGCAAAGACCGTTGCCTGAATTGGGGAGCGTTCAACCAACGAATAAACCACGTCGCCAACGGTTTGATAAAACGCGGTTTAAAAAAGGGCGACAAGGTCAGCCTGCTCACAAGCAACTGCATCGAAGCCCTTGAAATCCTCTTTGGCGTGATAAAGGCCGGCGGCGTCATCGTTCCACTGTCAGCCATGGTTCAGGGTCAATCGCTGGCCAGAATGGTCGTCGACTCGGACTCCCGCTTTCTATGCGCAGGACCAGGGCAAGTCGAGACCATCGCGCCACACCGCTCCTTATTCACCCACATCGCCGAGGATGGATTCATTGTCCTGGGGGATGCCGTCGATGGATGGAAAACGTACGAATCCCTCGTTAACGACGGCACCGATCAAAAACCGGGCGTTCGTCTTATCTATGAAGACCCCTTTAATATTATGTATACCTCCGGTACTACCGGTGTGCCCAAAGGTATTCTACATACCCATCACAATCGTACGCAATTTGCCAGCATGTTCGCCATCGATTACCAGATCGATTCGAGTGCTGTTAACATAGTAACCACGGCACTCTACGCCAACGGCACATGGCTGACCATGCTTCCGACATTGTTTGCTGGAGGCACCCTGGTGATCATGGAAAACTTTGATGCCGTTGAATTTCTGGAACTCGTTCAAAAAGAAAAATGCACTCATACGTTTATGGTTCCCACCCAATTCACCATGCTGCTGGAACAGCCCGGGTTTGACAGCTACGACATCAGCTCCATGCGAATATGGAACTCGGCAGGATCACCGCTCCGTGCTGCCACCAAGGCAGAGGTGATTAAACGCTTCAGCGGCAAACTCGTGGAACTCTGGGGGCTGACCGAGGGCGTCGCGACCACGCTCAAACCCGAGGACATGCAAACAAAAATGGCTTCGGTGGGCATACCGCTGGTCGGCTGGGATGTCCGGATCATCGACGCGTCCGGAAATGAGTGCCCCCGGGACGAAGCCGGTGAGATCGTGGCTTTCAGTTCGTTTCTTATGCCCGAGTACTACAAACTTCCCGAAAAAACAGCCCAAGCGATCTGGCTCAACGAATCCGGCAAAACGTACCTGAAAACCGGCGACATGGGCAAGCTGGACGCAGACGGGTTTCTTTACATTCTGGATCGTAAGAAGGACATGATCATTTCGGGAGGGATCAATATTTTTGCCAGCGACATCGAAGACGTTCTGACCCGCCATCCGGACGTACAGGACGCCATCGTCATCGGCATCCCGCATGCAAAATGGGGAGAGACGCCATTGGCTGTCGTGGTTCCTCGCCCGGACGCGTTACTGACCGAAGCAGACCTGCTGACATGGCTCAACCCCAAACTGGCCAAGTTTCAACGGGTATTCCGGATCGAATTCCGGGATGACTTTCCCAGAAATGCACTGGGCAAAGTCCTAAAGCGGGAGTTGCGGGATCCGTATTGGGAAACACCATGCTGACACGTGGCCGAACATACCAACACGTTTACCATACGTTTCGATGGGACCTACCCGAATACTACAACATCGGTCTCGACATCTGTGACAAGTGGGCAACCAAGAAAAAGCGTCTCGCACTGATATATGAAAATGAGGACGGAAAGGTTGAAAACTATACCTTCCAGGACTTGAAACATCTCTCTAATCGTTTGGCCAACGGTTTTAAGGCCAACGGCATCGCCCGGGGTGATCGGGTCGGGATCCTGCTGCCCCAATGCCCCGAGACCGCTATTTCACACATTGCCATATATAAAGTCGGTGGTGTCGCCGTTCCGCTTTTCACGCTTTTCGGAACAGACGCTTTATCATACCGATTGTCGAACAGCGCGGCCAAGGCTCTAATCACGGATGCGGCCAATCTCCCCAAGATAATCAAAATCTGGAAAGATCTGCCGCACCTGAAAGCAGTGCTCGTGACCGGCGGCGAAAAACCTGATCATGTACTCGATTTCCAGGAGACCCTCCAAAAGGGGGCTCCAGGTTTTACCCCGGAAATCACCCGGTCCGACGATCCTGCATTGATCATCTACACCTCCGGTACAACCGGCCCCCCAAAAGGAGCCCTGCACGCCCACCGTACGCTTCTGGGGCATTTGCCCGGGGTCGAATTCCCTCACAATTTTTTCCCTAAAAAGGATGATCTGTTTTGGACACCGGCCGACTGGGCCTGGATCGGCGGTCTCATAGACGTGTTGTTTCCCAGCTGGCACCACGGCATTCCGGTTCTAGCGCACCGGGCCAAGAAATTTGATCCCGAAGACGCCTTTCGCCTCATGGCTCAATACAGGGTCCGCAACGCTTTTATGCCGCCCACCGCGCTCAAGCTCATGCGCCTGGTAAAGGACCCCAGAAGCCGCCATGACTGCCGGATGCGTAGTGTCGGGAGCGGCGGCGAAACCCTGGGTCAGGAACTGCTGGACTGGGGCAGGAATGTAATGGATGTAACCATCAACGAGTTTTATGGTCAGACCGAGTGTAATCTCATCGTGGGCTGTTGCGCCGAGATCATGGAAATCCGGCCCGGGTCCATGGGGAGGGCCATACCCGGTCACCGGGTCGAGGTGGTCGATGAGCATGGTTGCCCGGTTCAAACCGGGACGGTGGGAGAAATTGCGGTCAAACGACCCGACCCGGTCATGTTTTTGGAATACTGGCGCAACCCGGATGCCACCCGTGAAAAATATGTAGAAGACTGGCTGCTCACCGGCGATCTGGCCAAAAAAGACACGGATGGCTACTTCTGGTTTAACGGTCGCAAAGACGACATTATTACCAGCGGTGGGTACCGTATGGGCCCAGCTGAGATTGAAGACTGTCTGATGAAACACCCTGCGGTCTCGATGGCTGCGGTCGTGGGAAGCCCGGACGAGGTCCGAACCGAAATCGTAAAGGCTTTTATCGTGCCCACCCCAGATGTAACCGCAGATGCGACGACCGAATCGGCCATCAAGGAGTTTGTGCGAGTCCGCTTGGCGGCCCACGAGTACCCTAGGGAAATTGAATTCGTCAAAGAACTCCCCATGACCGCCACGGGCAAAATCATGCGAAAAGAGCTCAAGAAGTCCGAAATCGAACGGAAATCAAAGACCCCGCGTAACTCTAGCATAGCATAAAACCTGAAGATATCAAACGCTCTCCCTTCACCAAAGATGCCTTAAAATCATCGATGAGACATCCAGACTTAAGCCTTGTTGCATGCATTGACGCGTTACCTCCTTTCTATACCTTTCTTGAAATGAGATACACATGCATTCAAGAGGTTTCATAGATCGCGTTTTACTTGAATTTCCATTTCGGATTAACAAAACCAATCTTTGAAAATTCGCCATATTGCAAAATGAGAGATTTTTTTATCCCCGGCGATCCCTCTCAACCTGTGATTATGTAACAAAAGGTAGAATCCCAAATAGACAAAAATGGTTTACATAATCCAGTAAATCTTCAAGCTACAATACTGGCAATTACCAGCTAACTATTACTGTGATAGGAAGCCAAAAAGTAAAAGTATCATCCTTTCAAAAAACCTTTGATAAGTCTGACATCACTATGTCTTCCGTTTTGCCAAGCCATAAATTCATCGAGGCGAAGCCTATAACTATCGATGAATTTTCTTTGGTAACCAATCGGGTGGCAAGCAGCCAAAGATCGGGAAATCTGTTTTTGTATCTCCTGCGCGT
>JAHEHB010000458.1 GCA_024644775.1 Deltaproteobacteria bacterium | reverse complement strand
GAAAAGTATCAATGGATCCTATACCAATGTCGTAGGACTCCCGGTCTGTGAAGTAATCGAATTTTTGCTCAAAGAAGGGGTTATCGACCTGCACGCCAATGGCATGGAGCATCGCAATAAGAAACGAGGTTTCTCAGAAGAGCAAACCTCAATTCCTGAAACCTGAAACCTGTCAAGTTCCCGCCTGGAGCAAAGTCGAAGCGGAGAACACTGATTTGGTTGCGGCCGGAGGCCTGCATTATGAGGAAGGATATGAAGCAGCTGAAAGAAAGACTCGAGTCGGTTAATTACCGGATCGGGGGCGCAGCCGAAGCCTGTGGTCGCGTTGCCCAAAGCATCCGGCTTGTTGCCGTGAGCAAAACCATGCCGGTGGAGATTGTCAAAAGCGCCATTGACGCAGGCGCCACCACTCTGGGGGAAAATTACGTTCAGGAGGCCCAGGAAAAAATCACTGCCTTGTCCGATTATCCGGTGTCGTGGCATTTTATCGGGCACCTTCAAACGAATAAAGCAAAGGTTGCTGTAACGCTATTTGATTTGATTCATTCGGTGGATTCATTAAAACTGGCTGAAGAACTCCACAAACAGGCAAAAAAAGCGGACAAGGTTCAGCAAATTTTAATACAGGTAAATATCGGACAAGACCGGGCAAAATCCGGGACAACAGCTGAAAACACACTCCGCCTGGTTAAAAAAATTTGTCGCCTTGAAAACGTATCCGTACGGGGCTTGATGACCATGCTCCCTTTTTTTGACGAACCTGAAAGGGGTCGGCCGTATTTTAAGGCACTATCTGAGTTACGCGATCACATACGAAAAGAAAAGATACCGAATGTCTCAATGGATGAACTTTCCATGGGGATGACCGGTGATTTTGAGGTGGCGATCGAATACGGTGCCACGTTGGTTCGAATTGGAACCGCCATTTTTGGGAGACGGAATTGAAACTATTGCTTCACATATGCTGTGCCCCCTGTGCCATTTATCCGGTTCAAACCCTCCGTCAAGAAGGGTTTGATGTGATGGGGTTTTTTTACCGACACAATATTCATCCCTACACCGAGTGTCTTAAACGCCAGGAGACCTTGGTATCCTACGCAGAAGGAATCGATCTGAGAGTGATCTATCAAAAAGAATACCATCTTGAAGAATTTCTGCGGAACGTGACATTCAGAGAATCGGCCCGTTGTTCTTACTGTTATCACGATCGGCTCAGATCCACAGCGCTCATTGCAAAATCCGGAAAATTCGACTATTTCTCCACGACACTACTTTACAGCAAGTATCAAAATCATGAACTGCTTCGATCTGTGGGGGATGCCATTGGCAAATCGGTCGGTATTCGGTTTTACTATAATGATTTTCGTATCGGTTGGAAATCGGGAATCGAGGAATCAAAACGTTTAAATCTATATCGTCAACAGTATTGCGGCTGCGTTTACAGCGAAAAGGAAAGGTATTACAAAAAGAATAAACGGAATGTTTCGTAACTTCATTTACTTTATCGTCGTCCTTCTCATCTATACCACGTACCAACCCTCTGAAGAACCGAATTTTTCCCCTCTACAAACATTCGTCTTGTTTATAAGTCTGTTTGCGAGTTTTATAGGGGTTACCTGGGCTCAATTTCACAGGCTGGAGCGGCGGATCTATCATGACAGTCTTCTCCAACTGGACGTCAAGTTCAATTCACTCATAGCCCGCCAAGCCATTCTTGCAATCGTCGTGTTTACCATCGACATATACGGTCTCAATCTTTCTTTGTATGTTGCCAGAGCACGATTGTTTTTAACGATTCCGACCCTCCAGGCACTCCTGTTTATTGGACTCTTTGTGGCCTATCTATCAATTGTCTGGCATATTGCACACCCCGTTTATCGACGCATTTATAATATTGATATCTCCCGAAAATCATATGTTGCGTCCAATATCCAGTTTTCGCTTCCGGTGCTGCTGCCCTGGTTTTTTTTGTCGATTGTTGCCGACATTATCCATGCCCTTCCATTTAAACTTCCAAAACAGTTGCTTGCAACCACGGAAGGACAGGTTATCTATTTTCTTGTATTTCTTTTTGGCGTTGCCGTCTTTGCACCGGCTCTGGTGCAAAAAATTTGGCGATGCCAGCCGCTGGAAGCCGGCGATGCACGAACCCGTATCGAATCGCTCTGTAAAAGAGCTGGGTTGCGATATGCAAATATTCTTTACTGGCCGATATTCGGCGGGAGAATGATTACTGCCGGGGTCATGGGATTAACAAAAAAGTTTCGATACATTTTGGTTACCGATGCACTGTTGCGATTTCTCGAACCCGATGAAATTGATTCAGTAATTGCCCATGAGATCGGACATGTGAAAAAGAGACATCTTGTATTTTATTTGTTCTTTTTTGTGGGATATCTGCTTCTTTCCTACGCCGTATTCGATCTGATCATTCTATCAATACTTTACACCCAGCCGGTCCACCGTCTTTTGGGAACAACGGGAGGCCACCAAACCACGGTTATCTCAGCCATCTTCAGCCTGGTGATCATCATCTTTTTTCTGATTTATTTTCGATATATTTTCGGATATTTCATGAGAAATTTCGAACGGCAGGCAGATATTTATGTGTATGCGCTTTTCAATAATGCAAACGCACTCATCCGAACATTGGAAAAAATCTCCCTGACTACCGGACAACCACCGGACCGGCCCAACTGGCATCACTTTAGTATCGCCGATCGAATCGCTTATCTTAAAAAATGCGAACAGGACAAAAATTGGATATCGCGTCACGATTCGAAACTAAAAAAAAGTGTTGCCGTCTATTTGGCGGGCATCCTTCTGATTGGAGCAGTGGGATATCAGCTTAACTTTGGAGATACCGGTAGACTGTTGAATGCGCATTTTTTTGAAAAAATCCTTCAAAGAGAACTGCAACGAACGCCTCACAATGCCCAACTCTACACCATGATGGGAGATTTATATTTTAGTCGTAACCGGTTCACCGAAACCATCCAGGCGTATGAGCACGCCATCTCCCTTGATCCCACCAATCCACAAACCCTAAACAATCTGGCCTGGTTATACGCCACCTGTGAAGACGAGACATTTCGGGACCCGGTGCGTGCCGTCGCACTGGCGGAGAAGGCTGTGGAATTGGATCAATCCCCCCACATATTGGATACGCTCGCAGAAAGCTATTTTATAAATGGGCGACGGGACGCCGCCATTGATGCTGGAAAACAGGCGCTTAGCCTCGCAAAGGAAAAACGGTCCTACTATAAAGAACAACTTGAAAAATTTATGACGCAATAGATACTTTATGGGTAGAATGAGGGGTGGGATTCTTTTGCTTTAAAAGTTTTATGATCACATCGTCCGCCTGGCACAGTCGTTGAGACAGGAGGACAAAAATTTGTTTTGCCACATCCGGATATTTTTCAATAATTTCAAAAACCTTATCTCCCGGAAATCGCTTGATGATCGATCGTCCCTTTGACATGATCGTTGCAGACCTCGGCTCTCCGGTAAACGCCGCTAACTCCCCGAAATAATCTCCCGGTTGCACGATTTCGGCGATTTTTTTCCCTTTTTTTACCACCATCATCGCCCCTTGAACGAGCATGAAAAAATCTTTATCCCGGTTTCCTTCCCGAATGATAATCTCCCGATCCTGGTAACGCTCTACTTCAGGATCTATCAGATACGATGGGAGAGCCTCCTTGGTCACGGTGGTCCGCTTTAAAACCTCTTCAACGGAGGTGATCCCTTGGCGAATTTTTTCCAATCCCGCATCTCTTAAGGTCATCATTCCCTCTTTGACAGCGGTCCGTCTTAACTGATCTTCAGAAACATTTGCGTTGATGGCTTTTCCGACTTCTTCAGTTACCGCCATTAATTCATAAAGCCCTAGACGACCTTTATACCCTGTACCCGCACACACCGAGCATCCTTTGGATCCGTATAATTTGAGTTCGGGTATTTCCTCCTCTGTAAACCCGATATTCTGCAATTCCTTGTGATCGTAATGAGTGACGATTTCTTTACATTTCGGACAAAGTTTTCGAGCTAGGCGTTGGGATAGCACCATCGTCACCGAAGTTGCCAGCATATAGGGTGGAATACCGATATCCGTCAACCGGCCGATGGTAGATGGGGAGTCGTTGGTGTGAAGGGTACTGAAAACAAGGTGCCCTGTCATGGCTGCTTTTATGGCGATTTCAGCCGTTTCCCGGTCTCGAATCTCACCAACCATTATGATGTCCGGGTCTTGCCGCAGAAACGCTCTTAGGGCGGCTGCAAACGTCAT
>JAHEHB010000110.1 GCA_024644775.1 Deltaproteobacteria bacterium | reverse complement strand
TGTTCGTGCTTCCCTAGTTTAGGCCATTATCAACCCCTTTGCCTCGCAGTAGGGAAGAACACTCACTACGAGGACGACAATAAGGTTGGTAAGAGCGGCTATAGGGATCATTTTAAAACCATTCGTATCGATTTAAAAAAATTTTTAAACAAACAATAACCGTGTGTCAAGCTTTTTTTCTGTTTTTTGGAGTTTTTACTTAGGGGATATTTTCGTGTATTGCGGTTTGATCGATGAACTTTTGGACGTGTTGAAGCGTTTTCTCGTTGTGAAACGTAAGGGAGAGCCCGCAGATAAATCCATCACGAGATAGTGGTGCGATGTGTCGAACGCGGCCGGTTGCTTCCGATACGCGATTTTCCGAAAAGAGTTTCACCGGCAGTTCTTGTCCGATCTGAAATAAATCCTGCTCATCGACAAAAATCCCAATACCTCCCAGGCTGATGTTAATCAGTCGAAATATCTTATTGCCGATGGCCGCTGAGAGGGAGTCCGGAGTTTCGATGGTGAGACGGTTCGATCGTCGGGTTTGATGTTTATAAAGGCTATTCTCAATACAGTAGGTAAACAGCAGGCTTTCAGGGTCAACTCCCAAAAGCGTTCCTTTTATCGAAAAGAGGGTTCCTTCTATTTGAAATGAGAACGTATAATGGCCGTCTGCTCGAATTTCAGCCGCGCCTTTTTGAAGCGGTTTGAATCGAACCAAGAGCGTGGCGGTGTGTTTCGGAAATGTTTCTCGTTGGCCTGAATGCGCATCAGCGGTAATTTCTTCCAGGTGAAAGCTAAACAAATTATTTTGAATGTCCACAGCTTCAAAAACAACATTGTCCCTTAGACACGCCTCGAGGATCTCTAAGATCGTCGTCTCTATTTCTATGAGATTGTCCTTCCAGTTCATCCGTTAGGTCCTGACATTTGTTTCCTTCTCTAATATTTATCGGAAACTGTTCAAGGAAAATAAAGTTTTTCCGTGTGAATTAAATACAAGATACCAATAATATTGTCTTATTTTGTTCGAGTTATTAAATCGACTCCGATATTTCAACAACACATCTCCGTATCTTTCGAGGCTACGATCTAAGACCAAAGGCGACTGGTGTCTAAATCCTCTGGTCTACGCCATATAGAAAACCGCACCCGTATTGACTTTTACAAGGGGTGGCCGTATTCTTTTGGAGATCATTTCCTGTACATAGGCCAATCCAGACAAGGGGTCCAAAATGAATGATTCATTCCCGCATCTAAAGGTTGCCGTCATTCAGGCGGCTCCCATTCTTTTTAATCGTGATGCCACCGTTGAAAAGACATGTAAGCTCACAGAGGAAGCCGCTTCAGAGGGAGCGCGGTTACTCCTTTTTCCTGAAGCCTTTATCCCTGCTTATCCAAGGGGACTTAGTTTTGGTGCGGTGGTCGGCAGCAGGAGTGCGGCAGGCCGGCGAACATTCCAACGGTATTGGGCAAATTCGGTGGAGATCCCGGGACCCGTGACAAAAAAAATCGGAATTATCGCCAAATCGACGAAAACTCACATTGCGATCGGACTCATCGAGCGAGATACTCAATTTAGCGGGGGAACCCTCTATTGCACGCTGGCGTATTTTGGACCCGAGGGGCAGTTGCTCGGAAAACACAGAAAATTGATGCCCACCGGTTCAGAGCGCCTGATTTGGGGTTCAGGAGATGGCAGCACCCTTACGGCCATCCAGACGGGCTTCGGAAAGATCGGTGGTCTCATCTGCTGGGAAAACTATATGCCCCTGGCAAGAACTGCTATGTATAGTAAAGGCATAGAAATCTATCTTGCCCCCACCGCAGATGCTCGCGACACCTGGCAGGCAACACTCCGGCACATTGCCTGTGAGGGGCGGTGTTTCGTGTTGGGGTGCAACCAGTTTGTAACAAAAGACATGTATCCGAAAGATCTCGAAAACCTTGAGGAGCTGGATCATTTTCCCGTTGTTATCTGCAGGGGCGGAAGCACCATTATTTCCCCATTGGGAAAAGTACTCGCAGGACCTCTTTATGATGAGGAGGGGATTCTCTATGCTGAGCTCGACATGGGCGAAGTCGCTCGGGGTAAATATGACTTTGATTCCGTGGGGCATTATGCGAGACCGGATGTCTTTCACCTCATCGTAAACGAACAACCGGCACTACCGGTTTCAACTAAAAATGATTCGCCACAAAGGCACAACGACACAAAGTAAACGATTGTTATTCGTGTCTTGGTGTCTTCGTGGCAGGTAATAATTTCTATCACACAATTCACAAGCGCCTAAGGAGACTTATCATGGCCAAACCGACCATTACGATCTATGGTGCCCACTGGTGTCCGGATTGTCGTCAGAGCAAGCAATTTTTGGGTGAACATCAAATTCCTTATAACTGGATCGATATCGAAGAAGACAAAGATGCAGAGGCATTTGTGATTAAAACAAACAATGGGAAGCGTATCATTCCTACTATTACCTTTGAAGACGGGACTTATCTTGTGGAGCCCACCAACGCAGAATTGGCAAAAATGCTTGGTTTAAAAACAGCTGCCAGCCGAAATCACTACGATTTGATCGTTTTGGGAGGCGGTCCCGCTGGTCTAACTGCTGCTCTCTATACGGCACGGGAAGCGATCGATACACTCGTGATCGAGCGCGCCGCTTTCGGTGGACAGGCGGCTGGAACCGAAAAGTTGGATAACATGCCTGGATTTCCCGAGGGAATCGCCGGTATCGATTTTTCAAAAAGACTGCGCCGGCAAGCAGAAAGATTTGGGGTAGAGCTGCTCCAAGCGCAGGAAGTGCTCGGTATTAATCGTAATGAAAACTACCATGGTATAAGAACAGGAGATGGAAAAGAATACAGTGCCCGTGCTGTTATTGTTGCCACCGGCAGCCACTACAAGCGATTGAATGTGTCGGGTGAAAATGATTATCTGGGTGCCGGCGTTCATTTTTGTGCCACATGTGACGGACCGTTTTACAGGGGAAAACACGTTGCCGTAGTGGGAGGCGGAAACAGCGCAGCCGAAGAGAGTCTCTTACTTACTAAATTTGCCAAGAACGTGACCATTTTGGTTCGCAAAGACCAATTTAAGGCAACTCAGATTATTCAAGATAGTGTATTTGGAAACCCAAAGATAACGGTTCGATGGTTTACAGAAGTAAAAGAATTTATTGGCAAAGATTCAAAGTTAACCAAACTTCGAATCGAAAACAATCAAACCGGGGATCGAGAAATGTTGATAGCAGACGGCGTGTTTATTTTTATCGGGCTACAGCCAAACACGGTATTTTTAAATGGAAGTGGTGTACGGCTGGATCAATGGGGATTTATCGTCACCGGACATGACCTGATTCATGGTGAAAACAGACCCGCCGGATTTGAAACGCGTGATCCTCACATGCTGGAAACCAGTGTCCCTGGAGTTTTTGCAGCCGGAGATGTCCGCGATAAGAGTACAAAACAGGTTTCGAGTGCTGCCGGTGAGGGAACCACTGCCGCACTGATGGTAAGAGAATATCTCAAACAGGTGTGACCGGAATGAACCGTTTCTAAGCGTCGTTTTTGCGAAAGCCGCACCCTTCGGTACGACAGGTAAGAAATGTTCCGGATTTTTTTGTTGTCTTTTCCAATAGAAAGGGGGCGCTGCATTTGGGACAGGATGTGGGTACGGGTTTATCCCAGAGGGCAAACGTGCAATCGGGAAAACGGTTGCAACCGTAAAAAACTTTACCTCTCTTTGACCGTTTCTGGATAATCGCACCGTCACACGTTTTCTCCGGACAGCTGACTCCTGTATCTTCACCGGGGCCGTTTGAATGTAAAGACAGGGTATTCTTACAGTCCGGATATCCACTACAAGCAAGAAATTCACCATATTTTCCTTGTTTGATAAGCATCGGCTTGCCGCATTTTTCACAGGTCTTGTCTGAAATTTCGCCGTTTGTTGGTTCCACAGGATGAACCTTGCCCTTTTCGTCCCGGGAGTAATTTCTTGAGTAGGTGCACGCCGGATATCCGCTGCAAGCCAGAAAAGGTCCATTTTTGCCAAGTTTGATATGAAGCGGTTTGCTGCATTGGGGGCAGCTAAGGTCGGTTAACACGCCAACCCCTTTCACGCTGAGCATTCCGGTTTCTGCTGAAATAAGATCATTTTGGAACGGATTGTAAAAACGATCTAAAATTTCAAATGCCTTGGCCTCAGCCGCCTCGATGCGATCCAATTCTTCTTCCATTTTTGCGGTAAACTCGACATTAAAGACATCGGGGAAATTACTAACGAGTTGGTCGTTAACGATAAATCCCAGTTCGCTGGGTCTGAAATAGCCTTTTAACAAATCAACGTACCCCTTTTGCCGAATGGTAGAAAGAATCGTTGCGTAGGTGCTGGGACGACCAATGCCGTTTTCTTCAAGTTCTTTTACCAGCGATGCTTCTGAAAATCGTGGTGGAGGTTGTGTGAAGTGCTGTTTGGGTTCTAATTTATTGAGTTTTAGAACCATTCCTTCGGTGAGTTCCGGTAGGCGTTCCTTTCGTTTTTCGTTTTCAATTTCGTCATCCACCGTCATGTAGAGTTTCATAAAACCGGGAAATTTTATGGTTGAGCCGCTCGCATTAAACATATAGGGGCCGGCTTTGATTGCAACCGAATTCTGATCGATAAGGGCTTCTTTCATCTGAGATGAAACGAATCGTTGCCAGATCAGTCGATACAGGGCCAGTTGCTCTTGAGTAAGATACGGTGCAATGCTATCCGGTGTATGGAATACCGATGTGGGGCGAATGGCTTCATGGGCATCCTGCACCTTTTTTTTGTTCTTAAAAAACCGCGGTTTTTCAAGAGAATATTCATTTCCAAATGTTTCTCGAATCAGCTTCTGCGCCTCATCGGCAGACTCTGTTGAAAACCGGGTTGAATCGGTCCTCATATAAGTGATGAGTCCTACGGGTTCGCCTGGCCCCAAATCAACGCCTTCATAAAGCTGCTGGGCAAGAATCATGGTTTTTCGCGCTGAAAATCTAAGTTTTCGGATTGATTCCTGCTGAAGTTTGCTGGTGGTAAACGGGGGGAACGGGTTGCGTTTAACGGTTTTTTTCCGGACCTGGTCCACGATCATTGGGGCATCTGACAATTCGTCTAAAATCCCCAGTGCAGCCTGTTCATTTGGGATGGTGATCTTTTCGCCGTCTTTTTTAACAAGTTTTGCAATGAATGGGGGCGGTGAACTGGTTTCAAGATGCGCGGTTATGGACCAATATTCCACCGGGTCAAAAGCCTGAATCGCTCGTTCTCTTTCACAGATAATCCGAAGCGCAACGGATTGCACGCGACCGGCACTTAAACCATTTTTCACTTTTTTCCACAACAAGGGAGATATTTGATAACCAACTAACCGATCGAGAATTCTACGGGCTTGCTGTGCCTCGTATTTGTCCCGGTTAAGCGCTTCAGGGGTTGCAATCGCTCTTAAGATGGCATTTTTTGTAAGCTCATGAAATAAAACGCGATGAAATTTGCGTCCCTTCATCTTGAGGATTTCTGCAGTATGCCAGGCAATTGCCTCTCCCTCCCGGTCCGGATCCGGTGCAAGATAAACATCGATCGCGTTATCCGCGGCTTTTTTCAAAGAAGTGATCACTTTCTTTTTACCGGGAATGGTCCGATATTTTGGCTTGAAGCCTTCTTGGATATCGATACCGATTTCCTTTTGTGGCAGGTCTTTTATATGTCCCACCGTAGCGGCGATATTGTATTCTTTGCCCAGGTATTTCTTTAAAGTCCTTACTTTTGTGGGTGATTCAACAACAACAAGCGGTTTTGTCACAATATTCGATCTCCGTATGGTTTAGGCGCTTCGCACCACGATATAAATTTTTTCTATTTAGACATAATTCGTATATTTTTAATAAAGCTTTAATGATTAAACGCTATAAAGTTTCAAGACGATTTACAGAATTGGTCAGGGTGTCTCGTTTGTCAAGAAAAAGCGTTTTCCCGGGGCCTGTTCAACCACCCCTTTTAACTCGAGATTTAACAGGATACTGGACAGTTTTCCGGCATCGATACCGATTTTTCGAACCAGGTCGTCGATATGGATCGGATACGGTTCCAGTGCCTGGAACACGCTTGTCTCGTCCGTTGAAAGCAGCACCTGCTTTTTTCTTACTGGGGATTGCCCTTCGTCGTGCATTTCGAAAGGGAGCTCCTCGAGAATATCCTGAGCGTGTTCTACCAGCTTGGCACCTTGCTTGATCAGGTTATGGGTTCCAACACTTTTAAAGGAATGAATATTCCCAGGGATAGCAAAGACTTCTCGATTCTGTTCGGCAGCCAATCGTGCCGTAATGAGTGATCCGCTTTTCTTGGTGGCCTCTACGATAACCGTACCGAGCGATATCCCGCTGATGATTCGATTTCGAGTCGGAAAGTTGTGTGCCTCCGGTTCGGTCTTTATTGGAAATTCTGAAATCACGGCGCCGTTTTGTGCGATTTCTTCGAAAAGCTTCCGGTTTTCAGCTGGATATATTCGGTCGAGGCCGCTTCCCAAAACTGCAATCGTTTTTCCCCGGCCCAGCAACGCGCCAATATGGGCCGCCGTGTCAATCCCTCTTGCCATGCCACTGACAACGGTGAAGTTTTTTTCAGCCAAATGTTTGCTAAGCCGTTTTGTGGTGACAATCCCATAGCTCGTGGCGTTTCTGGATCCAACCACCGATATGGTTCGTTTTGTTTGGTCAAGTCGGCCGCAGACATATAGAAATGGGGGTGGATCCGGAATTTCCCTTAGCAGCGGTGGGTAATCCGGATCTGTCATGGTGACGAGGGTGTACCCTTTTTTCACCGCTCGATCGATTTCTGTTTTTATGGAATCGCTGGGTTTATGCTGTTTGATTGCCGACGCCAGTCGATGATTCAAGCCCTCAACCTGAAGCAGGTCTTCATAGGACGCATTGATGACGCACTCGGGAGATTTAAACCGGTGAATCAATCGCTTAAAAAGATGGTTTCCGATGCCTGGGGCCGATTTGAGTGTAAACCATGGCAAGAGGGTTTCCATGTAATTTGTGTCGAATCGCATCGAGGAATCCATTAAAGCATCTTTCCGGGAAACGGCCGGTTATTTTGTTTTCATCTTTTTTAACGTTTCACCCGCCTTGGTTCCCGCCGGCGTGAATGGGTATTGCTTTACAACTTTTTTTAATATCGACTGTGCGTTCATTCTATCGCCTAACAACAAGTAAGAATAACCGATTTTTAGCATCGCATCCGGCACTTTACCGCCGTTTGGGTAATTGCTGACGACTTTATTGAACACCGCAATGGCTCCTTTGTAATCCTTTTGAGCATATTGGCATTCGCCGGCCCAATAAAGCGCGTTATCGGAAAGATCGTGACCAGGATAGTTTTTTTCAATCGTATGAAATAGTGCAGCGGCTTTCTCATAGTCTTTTTGCTGATACACCACAAGGCCTCGATGGTACAGCATTTCTGCGGACTCCGGTGGAGTGGCTGTTTGTTTTTCAATTTTGGCGATCTCCTTTTTTTGGGGGGGGGGAGTTTCCACGGATGGTGTGGTATCGGTGGGAGTCGCCTGTTTTTTGATTTCCTGGTCAACGAACGACGCTATCGCCTTTAGGGATTTTTGTTGACTGTCCATCGTAAATTGGATGGCCGACAGCTTTTCATCCATTTCTTCAATCTTTTGATCCATATCGTCGATCTTGTATTCCAATCGTTCGGTGTCGGTTTGCTTTCGTGACCTTGACGTTGAACAGGCGTAAAGTCCACAGAAAACAATGAACACAACGAAAAAAAAACATCTGATTCTCATGAATCCTCCTCGGAAGCGAGCGCCGGAACAACTGACTTGATGGTATTTGATCTTGGCTTCTTCACACTTTTCGGCCGCGTGCCTCTAGAGCGATAATGATGGGGCTTGCCACGTAGATGGAAGAGTAAGTTCCCACCAGCACCCCTACCATCATCGCAAACGCAAAATCATGAATGATTCCACCACCCAGAATAAACAGAGACACGACTACGAATAAAGTGGTTACGGAGGTCAATAACGTTCGGCCGAGGGTTTCATTGACACTTCTGTTGATGATGAAATGAAGCGGGTTTCTATGGTATTTACGTGAATTTTCCCGAATCCGATCAAATACAATGATGGTGTCGTTTAGCGAATAACCGATGATGGTCAGTAGCGCAGCAACGATTGGCAGTGTGAATTCTTTGTCGAAAATGGAAAATAGGCCGATGGTGATGGTGACATCGTGAATGAGGGCGACGATGGCCCCCATGGCGTATCTTAGTTTCAATATCCAAAACAGGATAAGCGAGACGATAAGCGCTGAGGCCATAAGAAAAGGGATACTCACATTTAAAAGGGAAAGCACATACACCGCACCGATGAGTGCCACGGTGATTCCACCGCTTGTAAACCATTTGAGCTCAAATCTTCCCGATATATAGATGGTGATGAAAAGCAGCGCATAAAACATGGCAAACAGCGCTTTTTCTCTGAGATCCTTTCCGACTTGAGGACCCACCATTTCGACACGTCGAATCTCCACATCCTTTCCGGTCGCCTCATTGATGGCATCTGCCAGATCATTGGAAAATCCTTGGGTTGTCATGACCGAACGGTCGGTTCGGATCAGATATTCAAAATCGGTTTTTTGGCCAAAAAGCTGTACGGACGATTTTCCCAGATCCACCTTATTCAGCCCGGATTTAATACCGCCAATTTCCACCGGCTCCTGGAATTTGATTTGTATCACCGTACCACCGGCGAAATCGATGCCGTATCTAGGGCCTTTTTGGATAATCAATGAGAAAATACTGATCAGAATCATCGCAATGGAAACGCCAAAGGCAATCTTCCGTTTTCCGATAAAGTCGATATTGATGTCCGATTTTACAAATTGCATATGGAATTCCTTTAGTACCGATTTGAAAGTCAATGCATGGCGTCGTCTTTGATTTGTATACCTAAATGCTTAACCGTTTTATTTTCCGATTCATCAAAAGATAATCGAAAATTGAACGCGTCAGGATAAGGGCTGTAAACAGACTCGACAAGACTCCCAGGCTCAATGTGACCGCAAATCCTTTTACGGGTCCGGTTCCAAATTGAAACAGCACGAGTGCTGCGATTAACGTGGTGATGTTCGCATCGAGAATGGTCAGCGTTGCGCGGTTATAACCCGCCTCAACAGATGCCCGCGGTGTTTTGCCTAGATTCAACTCTTCCCGAATGCGTTCAAATATAAGAACATTGGCATCGACAGCCATCCCGATGGTAAGGATGATGCCCGCAATTCCGGGTAGCGTCAGTGTTGCTTGAAAACCTGCCAGACCGCCTGCAATTAGGATAATATTGAGAATCAAGGCGATGTCCGCGACAATCCCGGATCCTTTATAGTAGATTATCATAAACAACACGACGAGACACCCACCGACGATCATGGAAATCAGCCCTTTGCGGATAGAGTCGGATCCTAAAGACGGCCCGACCGTCCGTTCTTCAAGAATATTTACGGGTGCAGGCAGCGCACCGGCCCGCAGGACGATGGCAAGATCTCTGGCTTCTTCTGTGGTAAAGCTGCCGGTTATCCGGGCTTTTCCACCGGTGATCTTTTCTTGAATGACCGGCGCTGAATAGACGGTATTGTCCAAAACGATTGCCAGGCGTTTCTGAACATTTTCTTCCGTAATCCTTGCAAAGAGTCGGCCTCCCTTTTTGTCAAAGTCAATGGAGACATAAGGGTCATTATACTGAGAGTCGATTTGAACTCTTGCGTCGGTTAGATACGCGCCGGTCAGCGAGGCTCTCTTTTTCACAAGGTAAGGAACTTTTTTGATATCTCGCGTCTCGGGATCTTCATTTACCTGGTAAAGGACCTCGCTTCCCGGTGGAACCTTTCCACTGAGGGCCGTATTTAGATCATGGGTGTCATCCAATAATCGGAATTCCAACAGGGCGGTGCGACCGATGAGTTCTTTTGCCCGCTGCGTATCTTTTATCCCCGGTAATTGAATTAGTATTCGTTTTTCTCCCTGCCGCCGGATATCCGGTTCACTGACGCCAAACTGATCAATCCGATTTCGGATGGTTTCGAGCGCTTGGTCGGCGGCCAGCCTTTTGATATGTTCTGTTTCCTTTTCGGGAAGATCCGTGACGACGGTGATATCGCCATCACCCGTATGTTTCGATTGGATACGCAAGTCTCTGAACTCTTCCTCTAACAGTTTCTCGAAAGTATCCACATCTTTTGCATCACGGATTTTAACTGCAATTTGGCTACCATCGATAATGTCAATTCCTGCGTACCGGACATGCTCGCTTTTCAGGGCGCGACGCATTTCTTGCGCGATCCGTTCAACGGTACTTTCTACGGCTTTTTGGGAATCCACCTCAAGGACCAGGTGCATGCCTCCTTGAAGATCGAGTCCAAGGTTGATTTTCTTATGGGGCCATATGGCGGGGATAAAAGTAGGAATCGTATAAATCAGTCCTGCAATCACAACTCCCAAAATTAAAACCCATCTCAAAGAAAATTTTTTCAATGATGTGTTCCTTTCCTCTCGGGTCAAATGTCGATTGTTGCACAAAAGCCCCTAAAAATAGAGTGGGCAGACTTCTTCACCACCCGAATTTAAAGGGGCTTTTTTTTACTTTGCTTTTCCGGAATCGGGTTTGCTTTTTTTTGCTGGTTGTGCCTGCGCAGACGGTTGTACCAACGAAGAAACATTTGCACGATTTACTTTTACACGAACCTTATCCGCAATTTCAACGGTTAATGTGGCATCACTTACGGCGGTGACACGACCATGGATGCCTCCACCGGTAACGATACGATCTCCTGCCTTAAGATTGCTGATCATCTCCCGGTGTTGCTTTGTGCGTTTTTGCTGCGGCCGGATCAGCAAGAAATAAAAGATGACAAACATCAAAATCAGCGGTACAAACGCAGAAAATCCGCCGGCTCCCGCTCCTCCGGCACCACCGCCCTGGCCCATTGCATATGCGATATTGATCAAGATATATCCTCCTTTATGATAGTGAACTGCCTATTTTTACGTCAGTTTCCGGTTGCTTGAATTCTGTATTCTTTGTACTGCCATGCAGTCGATTAAAGAAAATGGAGCTGATATACGCCGAAAAAGAGATTTCGTCAATTGTTTCCTTTAAAATAGGTTCAATTTCACGAAAACCGCACTCACGAACCTCTCGCAGGAAGCCAGAGGTTTTCACCGTCAAACTCAAGTCGATTAATGTCGCTAACCTCCAAATCTTTAAGCAAATCAAAAACCTTCCCCATATTAAAAACAACAATTTTGCTGTAGGGATAGAGAAGATTGATGTTTGATGCTCGCCGGCGCTCCCGGATATTGTAGACAAAGACCATACTTTCAGAAAATTTTAATATTTTACCGACACCCGAGCTTCGACCCGCTTTATCCGGTTCATCTGACTGCGTGGACAATCGAATCCCCTTTTGCTGACAATATTCTTTGAGAAACTTAAAATGGATGTTCCATAAATTGTCATTTGCCCGCACCACATAAATTCCGTAGGCTTCGGGTTTTTCCCGATTCTCAATAAGTGCCCTTAATTCAGCCTCCAGATCCCCTTTTTGGAGAAGCAGGGTATTGATTTCGTCACGAAGTGATTCTCTCATTGCTGTTATTGCTCCAAGATTCTTCATAGCTGTTAATGTTTCAATATCCTGATGGGATGTTTCTTTTCGGGATGTCGGTATTTTTGTATTTTCCTCCTGGAAGAAAGATTCTGCTCGTACGAGTGGCTGAGGGTGCGTCTCTGCCGATGGCAGCCTTTCCATTGGCGAGGAACCCGATTTCATTCCGGCAAGTGTTTTATCAGAACGATCGGTTTTTTCTTCCAACAACTTCTCAACAGGCCGTTTCGCAGCCGGCTCTGTATCAAGCCGAGACATCCCCTCTTTTAGGGGAGGGTACCCCTTTTTATCTTGGATATTCTCATTTGGGATCCCTGTTTTAATGGCCGGTTTTTTTGTAAAAACCGGTTTTCTTTCAAGGGTTTTATCCTTTGATGGTAAAGGATCCAACGTTCCCCCTTCTGAGGGGGTCGCTTCAATTAGTGCGGCGCTTTTCCTTGCCTCCATTTGAACCCCATCAGTTTGAGCCAGCGGTTTTTCGGTTAAATCATCCTTTTTTAAAGATTCGGTTGGCTTCGATACGTCTTTAGGAGGCGGCAAATCATCGGCTTGGGAGACTTTTATTTCTGCTTCAGTTAAGCGCTTTAGCAGCTCTTGTTTCTCCTCGATTTCCTTGATCGTTTCTTGGTAGGCCTTATCAACCGATTGGATTTTTTTGAGCGTTTCATATTCCCGTATTACGTTTTTATCTGTTTTGATATCGTGTTGCTTGTCAGAACTTTCCAATTGTTTTTCAAGTGCCTTTAAACGCGTTTCAACCGCATATAGTTCTTCTTCGAGTGGTTCTTCACTTTTCGCGATGGCTTTCGATTCAGTGAGGTCCTTTTCAACTATTTCACCGCTGTCCAGGCGCATGTTTTCAAGAATCTCTTGCATGGGTATGGTTTCATCCCCCACCTTTAAGGATTCATTCGGTTTGATGATGATATCCACCCCTTTTTCAAAGCCGTACTTTTCTTTTCGTTTATCCATTAACGCCTGAAGGCTTTTATCTTTTTTGAGTTTACCGTAATCAACCATAGGAGCGGGTGGAGCCGGGATGAATGATTTTCCGGGTAAGGTGTCCTCAGGAAAAGAGGGTGCGGTCACTAGTTCGCCGATAGATCCGGTTACGATGGATTTTGGGGTTGCCTCTTCCGAGGCCTTTGCCGGTGCCTTTTTGGATACCGGGTCGGATACTCGATCGGAAATCTTTTTTGGAGTCTGCAGGGATCCTTGTTCGGGACCTGTCACAGCCCCTCGCTTCTTCAAATACGTGACAGCGGCAGGGATGGCAATCAGTATCGCACAAATGATAACGACCCATCGAGTTTTTCCTGATCGCTCGTTTTTTGTTGTCATACCGTCTCCCGTGCTGACAAAGAATTGATACCTCTGATATGGGAATCAAAATCCGCTGTCAAATTTACGTCTTTTTATTCTCGAAAAAGATCTTGCTGTCTCTCAGTGCAATGCTGCTATCGCCCTCTATCGATATGTTTATATTTCGTCTGGCCTCCAAGTCCATCAGATCTTTTCTCCTCTTGTTTAATAGATAGTTCGCCACTTCAACCGGAACAATACCTTTTACACCGCTGATGCCATTTTTTAGGGTCTCTAAGCTGATTCGCCGTAAAAAGCTCACGCTGAGCATTTCCGTAGACGGGATCAAACCCTTGCCCTGGCAATGACGACATGCTTCGAAAGTTCCGAATTCAATGGAAGGCCGGAGACGCTGCCGGGACATCTCCATAAGCCCGAATTTGGAGATTCTGCCCACCTTTGCTCGCGCCTTGTCGTGCTTTAATTGTTTTTTGATGCACTTTTCAACGTCCAGTTTGTGTTTTGGGTCTCTCATGTCAATGAAGTCTATGACGATCAGCCCCCCCAGGTCTCTTAAGCGAAGCTGCCTGGCAATTTCTTCAGCTGCCTCTAAATTCGTCAGAAAGGCGGTTTGTTCGATGTTTTCTTGGTGCGTACTTTTTCCGGAGTTGACATCGATCGCCACCAGTGCCTCGGATTGCTGTATGACGATCGATCCTCCCGTTCTTAATCCCACACGGTTTTCGAAAATCGAAGCGATCTGTTTCTCCAGTTGATATTTCGTAAAAATCGGTTTCGAACCCGTGTAGCGTTTCACAATTTTCGTGTGTTTTGGCGAAACAATGTACATGAAATCTCTGACTTCCTGATAGATCGCT
>JAHEHB010000457.1 GCA_024644775.1 Deltaproteobacteria bacterium | reverse complement strand
GTACCGGCCATAAAGGAAAACGCGGCCGGTCTCGGCAAGTTCGGGACCGCAGGTGGATACCTGGCGCTTGAAGATCAGGGAAATCTTCCCATTCAAAACTGGAGATTGGGAGATTGGCGGGAAGGCGCGGAAAAGATAACCGGCCAGCGAATGACGGAAACGATTTTAACCGGTAGGTTTCACTGTAAAGCATGTCCCATCGGGTGCGGGCGGCGTGTCAAGGTGGACAACACCACATATGGTAAAGTGGATGGCGGGGGACCGGAGTATGAGACCATGGCCATGATGGGATCAAACCTTCTTATCGATGATCTGGAAGCTATTTCGGTGGCAAATGATCTCTGTAATCGATACGGTTTGGACACTATCTCAGTGGGAGCTGTTATCGCGTTTGCCATGGAGGCTTTTGAGAAAGGATTTATCACTAAGGAACACACTGGTGGGTTGGAGATCCGCTGGGGTGATCCGGAAATGATGATTCAATTAATTCACATGATCGCCGTGCGTGAAGGTATCGGAGACTTGCTGGCCAATGGCGTGAAAGCCGCTTCAGAGGAGCTCGGGGGATTCGCACCGGAAATCGCCCTGCATGTCAAGGGCCTGGAATTGCCGGCACACGATCCCAGGGCACACAATAGCGCGGCGCTATCCTATGCGGTTTCCAACCGTGGCGCCTGTCATCTGGCCTCACAAAGCCAGGCGGTGGAACGCGGTTTGAAACGCCCCGATCTTGGATTTCCGGAGATTCACGATCGATACGGTGTCGAGCGCACAGGGGAGCTGGTTTCCAAAATGGGAGATTTCATGTGCATCTTTGATGCATTGAGCTTTTGCCGAATGATTCAGTTTGGGGGTGTTGATTCCTATAAGATTCTGGAATGGTTGAATTTTATCACCGGATGGGGTATGGATTATGATGCGTTTATGAAAACCGGCACCCGCATCTACGACCTGAAGCGTCTCTACAACGTGAAATTGGGTGTCAGCCGAAAAGATGATACACTTCCGGTAAGAATGCTCACACACCGGAGAAGAACCGGCGGCACGCCGGACAACTTGCCGCCGTTGGGTCGTCTCCTGGCCGATTTCTACGACTACCGAGGCTGGAGCGAAGAAGGGATTCCCAAAGAGAAGTCACTCAATGAACTGGGGCTTCGAGACTATTCCGGCTTTGGTGTCTGACACTTCAAAAAAACAGGTCATCGGCTTTCATCGCGAGCATGCGCTCGCGATGAAAGTTCGTTTTCACTGTTAGTTTTCGGTTCTATAACCAAAACAAAGGTCAATTTTATCGCCTTGTCCCCCTCCCTCTCACCTGGGAGCAAAGCTATGAAGCTGTAAGGCTGGGAAGCTATGAGGCCTCAATCCCTCCCACGCGGGGAGGGAAGTTTTAGCTCCTCCCCTTGAACGGGCTGGGCTTTGGACACACTTGACACAGGGGGTAATTGTAAGCATCTGTTATGAAATAATATTTCTTGGTTATATACAAAGCCCAAGTTAGTGAAATTTAGCTTCCCTCCCCTGTCGAAGATCCACCTTTGGCGTGGGCGGGAGGGATTGAGGGAGGAGGACAAGGCGATAAATTAGACATCATTCCCTCAACTTGGTCTTTCTATATAACCGGATAAATTTTTTTGAACCGCAGAATGTAGAACAAGGAATAATGAATGTCGAAGTAAACACTTCATAATTCTGTGGTTCATTGTTTTTTACTGGTTCCCATGCTCCTGCATGGGAACCAGTAAAACACCCACTGTGTCAGGTGTGGGTAAGGGTTAGCCTGCACGAGAGGGAGGCTGTCTGCTGCCCTCCGCCCTCTGTCCTCTGTCTTCCGCCTTCTGTCTTCTGTCCGCTGTTCTTCCTAAGTCTTTGCAGAACTCGAATAGTGCCACCACATTTTCCACAGGGGTTTCCGTCGGTATCGATCCGGATGAGCCCAAGATGTATTTCCCACCCTCTCCGAGTATGGCCAATCTTTCGGATGCTTCTTTTACCACCTCTTCGGGTGTCCCGTTGGGAATCGTACTTTGACAGCCCAGACCACCAAATAAAACGATGTCCCGGCCATACTCTTTTTTTATATGGGATACATCCATTACCTCCGGTTGAAGGGGGTCGGAGATATCCACTCCCAGTTCGATCAGGTGGGGAAAGAGCTGGGAAGTATCGCCACAACTGTGTGACATCACCGCACAGCCTTTCTTTTTCACGGCCGTATACACTTCCTTCAATCGTGGTTTCAGGTATTTTTTCCAATTATCGAATCCCATCATAAGGCCCTTTTGTTGGCCCCAATCTTCCATGAATCTCACGCCATCGATGAACGGCGGCATCTGCTCGATAACACCGATGTTAAATGCCAATGCCCAATCCAACATTTTGTTGACAAACGTTTTATCTTCAAGGGCCATTCCCATGAGCAGATCCTGAAGACTGGTAAGGTGCCAGGCGGTATCAAAAAGACCGATCATTGACAGCACATTAAAACGATCAGGATTGTGTTCCACCACTTTCTTGACGTCGCGGAATCTACCAGGGGCACTTCCATCCGGAAAATGATACCCTTTATAATCCATATTTTTTATTGGGTGATCCAACATGCACCAATCGCCGGCTTCATACGCATCCTCGTGGTTGCTCCAGGCGATACCGAATTCATCAATGTAAGTATTCTCATCCACCTTTTCCAAACTAAAGGCGTAGTTACCTCCCGCATGGGTGCTGTCGGTTTCTTTGCTCCAGTTTTCAGGTGTTGTGAAGCTTAGGTAGAGTAGGTGATTTCCGACATACCTTTCCACCTCATCGATTTCAATGCCGTAATAATCGGCGAATTTTTGCTTTATTTTTCTTGTGAGATTTGAATGGTAAGGTTGAACGTCGGTATCTTCACCCCGGATCAGCGCCCGGATTCTTTCTTTTTTTGTCATTTCTATGCCTACCTTTCCTTGTTGGTACCAAATTGGTACCGAGCATCCCACGAGCCGGTTCGGTAGAACTGTCACAATACCCGAAACATATGTTAACAACCTGAGAAATGCAATCAAACAATTGGGTACAATTTTTTTGGGCATTGAGGACGGTGGGTTTCTGTGTTAAAGACGCTGGATAACGATTCGAAAGGGGGTGATAACAGAAACAGCAAGAAGACTTTTGCAAAGAGATAAACTTTACTAGGGTAACGCCGGATGGATCATAAGGGTTTTTTGACAACAAAATTCAACCGGATAAAAAGAAACTTTTTAGGCGATAATCGCAAACGGTGCGTTCGTACTGTGTTTATCAGTGAAGGAGGCAAACGAATGAAGAAAAAACTAGGGTTTGTTATTCAATTAATTCTATTGCTTATGGTGGGTTGTATGGCGTTTACGAGCCTTGCATTCAGCGCAGAGAAACTGAAGATTGTCGGTTCGGATGTTCTCACTTCTGAAAAATTTGGGATTGAGTTCGTTCATAAAATTAACAAAAAATATAACGAAATGCAGGATAAGGTCACCGTTTCGGACTTGCCCATGCCCTATGCCCAGACACGGGAGCAGGCGATTTTGGCACATAAAAGCGGGAAAGTCCCCAGCATGACCTTTCTCATGTCTCAGTGGATTCCCGAGCTGGCTTCAGCCGGCGCCCTCGAACCTCTTGACAAATATTTTACCAAAGAGGAGCTCAGCGTTTACCCAAAAGGATTTCTCGAAGACGTTTCCTTCAAAGGGAAAATTTACGCTGTTCCCACCTATACGGGACCAATTGTTCTTTACGCAAACAAAAAACTTTTAAAAATGGCCGGCTATGATCCGCCGCGTGCCCCCAAAGACATTGAAGATTTCAAGGAAATGATTAAAAAGGTATCGGAGCTGGGACCTGACGAAAAGGGAAACAAGCGATACGGCTTTGCCCTGCGGACGAGCCAGGATAAAAACAGCGCCTGGTGGTTCGTACCTTGGGTGTGGAACTATGGAGGGCAACTCGCCGATAAAGACGATAACCCAACGCTGGATACACCCGGCTTTCGCAAGGCGCTTGAGTTCTATCAATGGATGGGGGTCAACAAATACGCACCCTTGGGCCAGACTGTGCATGATTCACGAAATCTTTTTTCCCAGGGTAATTACGGCTTCGTCCATGACGGTCCGTGGCTTCGGGGAATTTTGCGTAATATCACCGGACAGGACAAAGAGAAACCTAAAGACCCGGCGAACTATATTGACAATATGTATATCACGGTCATGATGCCCTTTGGAGCCACCGGAGAGCCCACCGGTCACGCCAACCAAACGTGTCAGGGGGTTTTCAGTAAAGCGA
>JAHEHB010000109.1:4244-13902 GCA_024644775.1 Deltaproteobacteria bacterium | reverse complement strand
TTCATATTTATTGATGGAGAAATAGCGCCTGCCGTCCATTTTGATGCTCCCGTCTGTGCAATGCCCTGAAACGGCCCTGCGGCAATAACCATCCGATTTTCCGGGTCAAAGGCCGTCGTCCCTCTTGGACACTCCTGCCACAGCGTATGAGCCACTAAGCCTGCGCCACCCAAAAAATTCTCATATACTTGAGTAGGTAGTTGTTCAATGAAGCATTTTGCATTCGTCAAATCGACTTTCAGTATCCTTCCCCATACTCCTTTCATCTCAGTATCTCCTGTTCAAGATTATATTAATGAATTTCGGTTATACAAAAAACTCAAGTTATGTATTTTTGTCTCCTGTTTTTTTCTGACTAGTAATTATTCAAACTAACACTTGGTTGTCACATAAGTGACGGCAGCCATATTGTTATCGGAGGAAAGGCAACAATAATTATCAAAGATATAAAAAGTAGTATAAGAAATGGAAATGACCCTGCAAAAATTTCTGCTATTTCTATTTCCTCCTCAACAGCAGATTTCATGGAAAAAATTACCATTCCAAAAGGTGGTGTAATCAATCCAATCTCGATTGAAAAAATTGCCACTATAGCAAACCAAATGGGGTCAAATCCTAACTTTACGATAACCGGATGCATGATTGGAATTGTCAGTAACAGAATAGAAGTCGAATCGATGATACATCCTAGAACAATAAAAACAATGATGAATCCGAAAATGACAAATATCGGCGGTACAGGCAACTGGGACGCCCAAAGACTTATTTTCTGTGTTAATCCTGAAATGGTCAGCATACGGCTGAACATTTGAGCGCAGATCAAAAGCAGAAAGATACTGGCAGTTGTTTTCCCAGTGTCAAGCAATACTTGCCAAAGTAGACGATTTGAATACTTACGCTTAAATATGACTAGAAGAAAAGCACCAGCAGCCCCCACGGCACCTGCTTCCGTTGGGGTAAAAATGCCGCCCCATATCCCTCCCAAAACCGTACTGATTAACAGCAAGACGGCCCAAGGCGTAGCAGCAATCCTGATTAATTCATTTAAACCCATACGTTTTTTTTCAGTTATTTTACCGCCAATTGCAGGATTAATCCTAACTCGAATATAAATGCCTATCGAGAGAACCAAGGTCACAATCAACCCCGGAATAATCCCGGAAACGAATAAACGACCGATCGATTGCTCCGTAAGCACACCGTAAACAATCATCAGCATAGATGGTGGTATGAGCATCCCCAAAATTGCACTGGTGGCAACAATTCCGAGGCTGAATTTAGGATCATAATGATGCCGTTTCATTTGAGGCAACGCGATCTTTGTAAAAACTGCCGCAGAAGCAATTGAAACACCTGTAATCGCTGCAAATACTGCATTTGCAAGCACTGTAGCAATTCCCAAGCCACCGCGAATTCTTCCAAGCAATAATTGTGCTGAAACAAACAATTCTTCTGTTGCACCTGACATCGTAGAAAAGAGACCCATCAATATGAATAGCGGCACTACAGCAAATACGTAATCCATGACCGCACTGTAACACGTGGTTTGTAAAAGATTGATAGCGATAATAAATTTGCCGGTAATTGCCCAAATACCTATTACACTGACAGCAGCCAGCGCGACACCAATTTGCGCTCCAAAGAGAATCAGAAAAAATACCAGGACAACACAAAGAACCGCAATTATCATCGGATCCATTATTTCTCCCCCTGAGAACTGCTGCAAAACAGAGCAAATATATTCTGGCATAAAATGACGACGAATTGAACCATTGTCAAAAACGTGCCAATTAAAACAATTGTACGAATTGGATAGACAGGAACCCGAACCGGCAGTTCACCTTCAAATTCTTTAATGCGCCATCCCTCGATCATCACATCCCAGCTAGTATAAGCCGCTAAACTGAAGACCAGAATTCCTAAAATACATCCGAGAACCTCTATAATGTGCTGCCAATTTATCGACAATCGGTCTAAAATAATATTCGAACGAAGATGGCCACCGATTTTAAGCGTATATGCCATCTGAAGCCATACGATACCTACCACGGAAACTCTGACGATCTCTGGAACTCCAATAATTGGAGAATTAAACAACGCTCGACCAAAAATATCACCGCATATGAGAACCATCATTGCGGCAACCCAAACCGTTCCGATAGCGTTTAAAGCCTCAATAATTCGATTGAATACAAGCAGAAGATACGAAAGGATATTACCTTTCATTAATATTCTCCTTCCACGGATTTAATTGAAAACCCCTTAGAGCATACCCCAGTATTTTGAGAGCTTAAAAGGTTAAATTGCTACTCCAGCGGACTTCGTCAAAACTTTTCTTTGAATATGAATCTATATCATTGCGGTGGGAACGATCACAAATTTTGGGATTAAAAATGAATAATCGTTTTTCAAAGTCCTTTTGTTTAAAACAGTCTTATTACCAGTGAAAGGTCCGGAGACAAGCAGCCTCCGGACCTTTATAGTTTTCCTGCTCTGACCTCTAAGCTTGCACTATACTGACTACATTATTGAAAATCGAAAAGACGAGAAAAACACTTTGATGAAACAGAGAAATTCTATTTATCTTTTGTCCAGTCTCGTGGGAATTTAACTCCTAAATCTTTTAGATATTCAATATAGGCATATACAATTTCTCCAGGCAGGCCCATTTCGTCGATCTCTGTAGCTCTTTCCTTAGGAATATTTGGAAGAGAATTAGCCCATTTCACTTTCTCTTCCCAAGACATCTCCACAACCTTACATCCGGCCGCTTCCATGGCTTTGAAGCTACGATCCAATTTGGCAAGAGCTGCTTTCGTCTCGACATAATGATAATCATTGCTGACTTCCCTAAAAATTTCCTGGATTTTAGGCGGAAAACTTTCCCATGTATCTTTGTTAATCGTAATCATCGTATTTGGAATCGCACCAAAAGCTGTAATAGTGTATTGCTTTGAAGCTTCATGCAGCTTAAATGAAACAGTTGCATCGGCAAGCATGACCCAGCCGTGATAGACACCCGTCTGTAACGACGTAAAGGCCTCATTTAAGTTGGATTGCACAGGAACCGCCCCGACTGCTTGGATCCAGGGGATATTGGGTCCTGCAGCAGCAATTTTTCTACCCTTTAGCTCTGAAACCTTGCTCCACTCGAACGATGTGACCAGATTGTAACAATTCACTGCACCGGTTGCGAGATAGACCTGGTTATATTGTTTTTCGAGATATTCCTGGAGTTGAGGGTAATTGTTAAAAACTCTACGTGCTGCTATAGCGGACTTTACCGGATCTACAGTACCAAAAGGAACGAAATAACCAAAATTATAGGCCTTCAGTTTCGAAGGGTCAAACGGTACGTGGCAATCACCGATGTCCATCAGGCCGGATTCGACAGCTTCTAATACCTCGCCTAGTTTGGCCAACGACCCACCGTACGCCTCTACCCACTCAATTTTATGTTCGGTTTCAGCTTCCACTCTTTTTTTCACTTTAACCTGCATGTAGTCTCTCATGGGTGTAATCCAAACTGCTGCATCGACGGGATGGCCCGCACCAATAACAAGACGAAAAGTTTTAGCAAGCGCTACACCAGGGAAGCAGAAGAACACCGTCAAAACCAAAATAGTCAAATACAAAAATGCTTTTTTCATAGTTGAATCCTCCTTTGGGGGTTAAAGTAAATTGACAACTCCTACCATTTGGTTTGTGCTCGTGTATGTGTCGTCCGCAGTGTTTTCGAGGATATATTTGGCTACTTTTTCCTGGTTTGGAGTGAGCTGGACCATACCATGAATAAAGAGGGTTTCATAATTGAGCATGCTTTCCCGTCCTCTGTAAAGCTTGTTACAGTTACGGCGTTTGTAATCAACACATATTGCATCGCTCTGCGATCTGTCAAGAATATAATGGTGAGCTCTCTGCATTTTTCTTTGAGTAATGTACAAAATATTATGAATGGCAGAAGAGTCGTAATAGGAAAGGTGTCAATAATCCGTAAATTGGATCGATGTGATTTGTTTCAGATATCAACGATATCTGCCATTTATACAGATCCTATCTGGAAGAGTCGGACACCAGATATTGGGGTTTGCCAGATGCATCAAAAAGCGGTGCTTTTATAGCAGATACACTGATATAAGTTACGGTATAATACGACATGTAAATCAGAATTATCGGGGCGGAATGATTTTACAATTTTATAGGCTTACTTTACATATAACCTGAGAAGCTCTTTCTCACCACCGCATGATACACATAGTTTACTAACGTGTAGATATCGAAAACTGGAAGTCCAGTTTTCTCTTGAATGGCAGTTGCATAAGGTGGCATTTTGGTGCATTCCAATACAATAGCACCGATCTCGGGATTCTGCTGAATCATACGTTTTGCCACCCGAACGATTTCATCCTTTGATTTTGCAGCATCCAAATCCGGCTCATCATTCAAAATCTTCTGAGAAAACTCTGCTTCACCTTCAGTCCCCACAATTACATGGGGAATCTTATCAACCCCGATGGCAGTCAGATTTTTCTGGATCAATGATTCGGCACTAATGGTGATAATTCTCGCTTTATGATCCGGTTTGAGCATGGTATAAACCAGCGGCACCTGCATCAGGATAGACGAAAAGACGGGCACACTGGCTGCAGATGCCATTTCCCGGTGAAACATGGCCAGGAAACCGCAACTGGTGGCGATTGCCTTAACCCCTTCTTTTTCAAGCGCCTTCGCACCGGAGATAAACAAATCTAATTAACAAATGGAAAATGTATTAAAAGACCTTTCGTCGATTGGGTTTAGTGATTATGAATCCCAAGTTTATGTCGGTTTACTTCAATGCGGACCAGCTACAGCCTATGAGGTGGCCAATGTTGCAGGACTACCCCGTGCCAACGCCTACACCGTGGTAAAAATACTATCCGAAAAGTACGCTGTGCTTCCACTGACCGACAAACCTGTTCAGTACGTTGCAGTCGATCCCAAAGAGCTTTTCAAAGGTATTGCCAATAATACGGTAGAATTGTGTGACCGTGTAGCACAGAAGGGGACCTTTGTTGAGATAGTCCTTTTTTCTTCCTCCCCTGAGTCGTTTGACCTGGGAAAGAATTGTAAGATTCATCCACATGAAGGCAACGGGAAAATTTTAAGGCGAAGTGACGATTTTCTAACCATCACTGCAGACTCTCAAAGGGCACTTATCGCTTCAATGAAGGGTGATATAAATGCATCTTATTCTGAATTTCATAACAGCTAAAAAGCCCGGTTGATCAGTATTTTGTTATACATCAAAGGTCGGATGCTCCTTAAAATAATTCTCCATCCCGCCGGCATCGAGAATCCGTTGAACAAAAGGCGGCAGCGGCTGGGTGCTCATGGTCGTTTGGCGGGTCACATTTTCAACGATCCCTTTGTCCAGATCGACCCGCAATCGATCCCCCTGTTGAATGGATCCGGTATCAACCCGTACCGCGGGAAGCCCGATATTGATCGCGTTTCGAAAAAAAATACGGGCAAACCCGCCGGCGAGCACGGCGGAAATGCCGGCCTTTTTAATCACCCAGGCAGCCGTTTCTCGGGAGGATCCACAGCCGAAATTGATTCCACCGACAATAAAATCCCCGGGTTTTATTTCATCGTAAAATCCCGGACGAATGTCTTCCATCAGGTATCTGGCCATCTCGTCGAGGTCCGTTAGCCGCGCCTTGTGTTTTCCGGAAATAATATAATCGGTATTGATATGATCGCCAAATACATGTGCAATGCCTTCTGTACTCATAGCTGTCACCCCTTATGCCGGTTACGTTCGATTGTGTTTTAAACCTCGAAACAAATATGTGGTCGGTAGTTTTGTTACTGAAAATACGGTCGAGGGTCTGCGATCTTTCCTTCCAGAACGCTCGCGGCCACCGTCGCCGGAGACGCCAAGTAAATGAATGCCCTTGGATTTCCCAAGCGGCCCTGAAAATTACGATTGGCCGTTGAAATCACCACCTCTCCGTCCGCCGGCACACCGAAGTGTCCTCCTCCAGAACATCCGAAACAGCTGGGGGATCCGACACTGGCACCGGCCTCCACCAAGGTTGAGATGATTCCTGCTTCAAGCGCCCGTTTCAGGACACTTCGTGAACTCGGAATAATGAAAAATCGAACACCATCGGCTATCTTCCGCCCCTTTAGAATTTGAGCGGCAATCTCCAAATCTTCAAAGCGTGATGCCGTGCAGGATGTCTGGTTGCCCTGATTGATGGGGGTTCCCAAAACTTCCTCCACCGGAACCCCGTTGTCGACAAAGTGAGGCTTGGCAACATAAGGCGGCAGATCGGACACTTCGATATGTATCTCTTTGGCGTAAACGGCATCCGAATCCGGTAATACGGGGGTGTACTCGCGTTTGGGGCTGTGTGCCTCCACCCAGTCTCGGGTGGTTCGATCCGGCGCGATCATTCCCGCCTTTGCCCCCATCTCCACGGCCATATTGGATAGTGTGAACCGGCCATCCATGGACAACTGTTCGATGATTGGCCCGGCAAATTCCACTGCCTGATAAGTGGCACCGTCTGCGGTGATGGAAGCGATGATATGCAGAATAATATCCTTTGCGAAAATTCCAGGTGGCAGGGTTCCCGTTACATTTATTTTGATGGTTTCCGGAACCATGAACCAGAGCTTTCCGGTGATCATCACCACCCCCATGTCCGTGGATCCCACCCCGGTGGAAAAAGCGCCCAACGCTCCATAGGTGCAGGTATGAGAGTCGGTTCCCACCACCAGCTCTCCGGGAAGCACGCGTCCTTTCTCGGGCATCACCAGATGACAGATCCCCTCTCCTTCGTACAAGTTGCACCCCAGTTCCGAAGACAGCGCACGAATTTTTTGATGAACCGCCGCATTGGCTTCTCCCGGTGCCGGATAATGATGATCGATGACCTGTACAACACGTTTCGGATCAAACAGGGCCTTGCCGTTCATCCGCTGAAAAACTTCCAATGCCAACGGACGATTAGCATCGTGAGAGACCGTAGCATCGATGCTCGCGACGATAATTTCACCCGGTCGAGCCTCATGACCGGCGTGTTGAGACAATATCTTTTCAGCCAATGTCATTCCCATATTTATCCTCTCCTATTCATTATCGGATTTCTTTTTTAGCCATGCTCAGCAGTTCTTCGGTCGTAATGAATCGTGCCTCGTTCTCAGCCAATGCCCTCACTTTTTCGGTAATGCGCTTGACCGTATCATCGTCCAGACCCGAGAAACCGTTTTCCGAAAGTATATCCCGGACCAAAAGATGGTGGGTCAATCGCCCCAGCGGCAGCCGCCTGACGTTGCCCACGGCTTCCGCACGAACCGGCTCATAGGTGGGCCAGGCTTGCCGAACTCCCCACTGATGGGCACCCAACGTATGGGTATAGGCGGATTCGCCGACCAACGGCTTTGTGGCCGGAACCGGTATCCCGCTCAATTCCGCAACTTTCCGGGACAGGGTCATCATCTTTTGAATATCTATCCCCAGATCGTATCCATACATGTGAGTGAGCACCGTTGCAACTTCATCCAGGGAGGCATTGCCGGCACGTTCTCCGAGTCCGTTAACGGTAACATCCACCAGCGAAGCGCCGGCCTCGATGCCGGCAATCGCATTGGCCATGGCAAGCCCCAAGTCGTTATGGGTGTGAACCCCAAGCGGCACAACCAAGACCTGGACCAATTTTCGAACCAGATACCGCATGGCCGTCGGCCCCATGGAACCGGCGGTATCTGAAACGCTGACCATGGCCGCGCCGGCGTCAACTGCTTTCCGGTATAGATCCAAAAGGGTTTCCAGAGGAACCCGTGTGGTATCGGTTGCATTGAACTGGACGCAGAGTCCCTTTTTAGCGGCGTACTCGGTGGCTTTCAGAATTCGGTCGATGGCCACTTCAAGCGGCACCTTCATCATTTTGTTGAGCCGAACCGGGGACAACCCATAGGCGACAGACACCCAATAAATCCCGGTGTCCAGGGCGCGATCGATCTGTTCCTTCCACTCCGGCAGATAGACCAGCGCGATCCCCCCCACCTTTGTCTTCAGACCAAGGCCTGCAATTTTTTTGATCATTCGATTCTCCGACTCGGACAACCCGGGATATCCCACCTGAAGGTAATGAACCCCCACCTCGTCGAGCATGCGGGCGATTTCGATTTTGCTCTCCAGGCGAAATCCACTCATGGCGGCTTGTTCCCCTTCCCGCAAGGTTTGATCTTTTAGGTAAATTTGGGGGGGGAAGTGAAGATCCTTTCGGATCTCCTCCATTACGTTGTAGTGGCTGACACAGGCGTCGTCGCTCAGCGTCGGGTAGATTTTTTGTTCTTCCATAACTGCTCACTCCCATTCCTTGTCAATATCTATTGATAGAAATCCGCTCGCCTTATCCTTCCTGATTTTCACCTTTTCGGTGCCGATAGATTTGCAACCCGATGGTGAGAAACGTCAGGATCATCAAAACGGCCGATATCGGTCGTTCAATAAATACCGTCAGATCGGTCCCGAAGAGACTGGCATACCGGTAGACCTCCATGTCCAAATTTTTACCGAGTATATATCCGATGATAAAGCTCGTTGTGGGAAAATCATACCGCCTGAGAAACCAGCCCAGGATGCCGACGAAAAAGAGAAGGTATACATCAAAAAATAAGTTTCGAACGCTGTATGCACCCATGGCCATCACCGCCATGAGTGAGGGCGCCAGAATCCGGGTGGGCACAAAGACCACCCGGGCCAGGTAGAAGGCCACAAACAAGGCTGCGATGCCGAGAAGCATCATTTGAAAAAGGTTTGCCGCAATCAACCCGTAGACCAGGGCCGCATTGTCTTGAAACAATCTCGGGCCGGGCACCAGGCCGTGAAGGGTAAAGGCCGCGATCAGAATCGCCGTGGATCCGCTTCCCGGTATACCCAATGCTAGGAGAATGGCCATGGCGCCTCCCTCAGAGGCATTGTTTGCGGTTTCAGCGGCCACGATGCCTTCGGGTTCTCCTTCGCCGAAACACTGGCCGGGCTTAGCCGCTCTTTTTGCCTGAGAATAGCTCAACAAACACGACACCGTGGACCCGGCTGCCGGCAGCGTACCGATGGAAATTCCGATAAGCGCACCCCGGATCATGGTTTTCAAATAATGAAATGCCGATTTGACACCCTCGAGAAGTTTTTTTACATCTTGGGCTTCCGCAACAGCGGTATCGGCGATAAAGCCGCGGGTGATCAAATTGAGCATTTCCGGAACGGCAAAGAGACCGACGATGCAGATGACCCGGGGGATGCCGTCTTCGAGACCGTCTAAGCCCATGGAGCCCCGCACAATTCCGGTTACCTCACTGACGCCGATAGTCCCCACCAGCAGACCGAAAAGTCCGATAAAAAGGGTGCGGGCGATGCTTCGCCCCCGTACGGACCCGATGACGATCAAAACAAACACCGTCAGAAAAATCATTTCAGACGGTCCGAACTGAAGGGCGAACCGCACCATGGTGTGGATAAAAAACAGCAGAAAAATGTATCCGGCAAAGCCGCCGATCACCGACGAGGTAATCTGGAGTCCCAGTGCCTGGTTCTGATACCCCTTCTGCGTCATGGGATAACCGTCAAAGGTGGTGGCAATGGCACCTGGGGCGCCGGGTG
>JAHEHB010000109.1:2654-4234 GCA_024644775.1 Deltaproteobacteria bacterium | reverse complement strand
TTGATCAAAATGGCGGTAATTCCGCCTCCGGTAAGCCCTCCGGTATAGACCGAGGTTAAAAGCACCAGGGCGTCGATGGGTTCCATGAGAAAGGTGATGGGCAGGATGATGGCGATGCCGATGGAGCTGGTCAAGCCCGGTATGACGCCAAAAATCAGTCCGGTCATCATCCCAACGAAGATGAGAAACGGGGTTTTCCAGGTTGCTATCAAAACCAGTCCTTTTGCAAAAGCACCCCAGTCGACCATTGATCCTGTCTCCTCTAGAGCGGTATTCTTGTTGCTTAATCCAACATCACCAAGGCCAGATCGGTATGGGCACCCCGATAAAGGCTCTAAAAACCACCGCCAGGAAAATGGACAGCAGCAGGGGAAGCCCGGTCAGGATCCATGGATTTCGAACCCCGAGATAAAAACAGACGATAAAGACAAACAATACCGTGGGAATCATATACCCCAAAAAGGTGAGCCCCAAGGCATATACCGCTAGGGAAGCGGCAAAAAAGATTCTGCGGGGATCCCGAAAACCACGATCCGCATCGGGTTGGGTTTCCGATGCACCCTGTCCGGAAGGTTCCCTTTCAGAAACGAATTTCACAAAACTGCCGACCACGAAGGGATAACAAATCAGCAGCAGCAGGGTTAGGGGTCGGATGAACAATACGGACCGTTCACCCCCGTGCGGGGTGTTCATCGTGGCAATGTAGTAGTAAATCGACCACGCCATGAAAAGGGTAGCGAGAATGATGGGCGGCAATTCGATACGGATACGACGACCTTTGACGAATAGCTCCATGGGCATCCCTTTGCGCAATGTAAAAAATCGATGTCGGAGGCGGGTACGGCCGGGTCTCGACAAACATGCCGGCCATTCCCCCCTTCGGGACGGTTTCCCGCTGCTTCTGGATTATTTTATATCGATGAAGGTATCGTGAACTTCTTTCACCAGTTCAAAGGACTCTTCAGGGCCCAGCCAGTCCCGACCGATATCCCCTTTGTCACAGAAGGCTTGAAACTCTTTGTGTTCGGTCACTAGTTTCTTGAAAGCCCCTACCAGTTTATCGAATCGGTCCGGGTATTTCTCCCTGAATGCCTTGGGTACGGCGAACAGACGAAAAGATCCGGCCAGGGGCAGCTTAAGATTGTGTTGAGCCAATTGTTCGTTGATGGTTTTTGCCTTGGGCCAGGTGGTGATGGATTTTTTCCAGAAAACGCCGATGGGTGCGGCAATGTCTTCAACCACCAGCATTCCGGCGGCCCCGCCGCCGGTAATATTCGTATGGCCGCCTCTGAATGAAGCGCGGGCGCTGCCGCCACCGTCATAGGGAACGATCTTGATATCCAGTCCCAGTTTTTCGAACAACATTTTTGCCATCACGGTACCGGCGGAATTCGCCGAAGGTGCGGCAAAACTGTATTTTCCGGGTTCTTTTTTGGCTGCAGCGATGAGATCATCCAACGAGTTCCATCCCAGATCTTTCCGTGCCACCAGAATGGTGGGATCGGTCCAGTTGATGTTGATATAGTCGAGATCCTCGAGCTTCAAAAGGCCGGGGTTTTTCTTGATGATGTTGGTAACGC
>JAHEHB010000109.1:0-2644 GCA_024644775.1 Deltaproteobacteria bacterium | reverse complement strand
CAAAGATATAGTACCCCTCAGCGGGTTGCTTGCGCACATAGTTTAATGCGATCTTGCCGCCGGCGCCTTTCCGATTTTCCACCAGAACGGATGCCCCGATGGTATCGGGCAGATATCTCTGAACCGACCGTGCCATGCGGTCGACCCCGCCGCCGGCGCCCGTACCGGTAATGATACGAATCTCCTTGTCCGGATAGCTGTCAGCCGCATCCGTCAAACCGGATGCTGCAAACAAAAAGAAAACGGCACAAAACAGGACGATAAAGCGATGTTTCTTTAAATACATGATGATCTCCTTTTCATTTGGGTGGGTTAAAGAGCAAATAGACTTCGCAAATACGACAAGACAGGTATCCTCCCCTGAATTCTTTTGCGGCCTTTTTCGACTGATGGTTTCATCATATCGACAGCGCCATGGGATCTATACGTGCCCTATTTAATCTTTGCGCGAGGTCACGCGCAAATCCGGTTTAGCATTTCGTATGTGGGTCCGGAGCAGCTGTTCGGTCTCAGCGAGCTTGTTGTCGTAAATACAGGATAGAATTTTGTTTTTGATGGTTGTATAGGCTGTGTTTCCGCTTTCCAAAAAACCCCCGTGATCGAATCGCCAATTGTGCACAATCTATTATTTTGCTAGCAAAATTAAATTATTGCGTACATTATGGTTGATTATATGTCAAGCATTAATCCTGACCTATTCATCGTCATCCCGGCCGGGCCAGGTGATTTTGGGAATAATGATCTCTGGAATACGCGGCAGCGTGTCTGACCGGTTTTTATCTGGTGATCGCACAGATGAGCGCCGGCTGGGGTGCGTTCTCTGGGGGGTGATCAGCGATCATCTGTTTATCGGTCATATCGCAGATATCACCCGATCTTACGGTTTGTCCTGGCTGGTCTTCGGTATCGCTTCTGCATTGGCCACATTTACGCTTCTGCTGGTTCAGGAAGAAAGGAAGAAAGCGTAATGCCGAATCAACGTGTTTTATGTCCGTTCAAAGCCTATTGCGTAATCCACTTTTTTGTTGCAAGATTTTCCTATAACCAGTAGTACAAATGAAATTTCCGTTAGCACCCTAATTCAATACAGACTTGCAGGAGGAGACCTATATGATAATTCCGAATTCATTGCTCAAGGAACGCCTCGGTACGATTGAGAGCAGACTCCGTAAACAAGGATTAAATTATCTCGTTGTTTTCTCTAATGGCAGTAGCTCAGGCACTGCCAACCGCACCCATGGGTATTTGCGGTATCTTTGCGATTGGGACTCACTGAGCGCCCCATCCGTTCTTGTGTTAGGACTCGGAAAAGAGCCTATCCTTCTCGTACCCAATTCTTATTATCAACGACTTGCAATGGAGAAACTGTGGTTTAAAGACATCCGGAAAGTCCCACCGAAAAGACTCGGCCCGGAAGTCGTTTCAATCCTCCAACCTCTCGTTTCCGCAAATGAAAAGATCGGATACATCGGGCGGACGGAGACGCCAGCGCCTCTTTACGACGCCTTGTTGCAAGGTTTATCCGGTGTGGAGTGGATTCAGACGGATCGAATTGTCGATGAACTAAGAACGATTAAAGATCCGGTGGCGATTACATTCCACCGCCGCGCAGCGGAGATCTGCGACGCGATGTTTGAGACCCTTACACGGGAGGTGCGGAAGGGCAAGCGGGCCTACCAGCTTCAAGCAGATGTCGAGCATACCGCCAGGTACGAGGGTTGTGATTATGTCGCCACGTTTCTTCCGGTGGGCCCTGTTGTGGACCGTGCGCGCCGCACGAGAAGAGAGTGTTTTCGCGTTCCTCAACCCGGCGATCAACTCGTGATGGCGGCTTTTTTGATATATGAAGGGCACTGGGGGCACGCCATCAGGACCGGCACCGTGGGAAACCCGAGCGATGTCCAAAGGAAAGCGTTCGATATCGCCCTTGAAATGCAGGTAGCAGCATTAGAACATGTGAAGCCGGGATTAGACCTCAACGATGTGTGGAAGGCCTCCGCCAGGGCATTCAAAAAACATTATCCAAACACTGACAGCTCAAACTGGATATGGCTTAGAACCGGCCACGGCATAGGCCTCGACTATTCCGATCCGATTTTGACGGAAGCCTTCCGTTATCCTTATGAAATATCCGAAGGGGAAGATGGCGAAGACCAATCGGGAAAAAAGCCCATCCGGATCGAGGCGGGGATGCTTCTTATGCTTCATCCCAATGTTTTTATACCGAATGAAGCGGCCGGTGCAATCGGCGATATGGTGTTGGTGACCGAAGACGGCTATGAAATATTAAACGGGTTTCCACGTGAACTGATCATATGGTGATAAGCGAGCAGGCAGCGGACGATTCCTTGGTATCGAAGGGGACATCCTCAGTTTTCAGGTCTGGTAATAGTCACCGTTAAATGATAATTACCCCAAATCTAGAAAACCGGCCTTTAAAATTACAGGATCTATAACCCCAGCTCTTCTCCAACGATTATAATTGTTATTCTGTCCCTCTGACGTTGGTGTTCAATAATCGTGACAATATTACAGGACCTTTCTGGGATTTTGCAATCAACACATACCCCTGTTTTGGCACAGGGAACGGAACGATCCCGCCGCCTGGCGTGAAGTGGGGTTACATAGTCTTTAATTCTCCTTA
>JAHEHB010000108.1 GCA_024644775.1 Deltaproteobacteria bacterium | reverse complement strand
AATTACAGAAAAGCTGCTGCGGGTCTTTGATAAAGGCCACGGTGCGGTAGGGTTTGTTTACCTCCTCGGGGCCCTGACCGGGGTATTTGCTGTAGGGCCTTAAATGGTCGGGGCACTCGCCGCCGGCATCTTCCCAGGCCCAACCCAGCATTTTTTTGCATATCTCAGGGTTGCCGACCGCCACATCGTTGGCGGTATCCGGGTCGTTTTCAAGGTCATAAAGCCGGGCCCCATTTCCCCAGGCATCGGAAAAATACCACCATTTGTGATCGCGCACGCAGACCACCGCACCCCACTGGGTAGTGGCGTGATCGCGCGGGCTTTTTGCCCGGTTTTCAATCATGTTCACCCCCATACCCATGGTTTCGGGCGCTTTAAGCCGGGCAAAGTCAAGGGACGTAAGGCTTAAATCAAAATTGTAGAAAATCTCATCGCAATAGCTGCCCGCCCCTTCGCCGTCAGGATGACGAATCATCATCGCCAGGTCAAACACCGAGCGGGTAGCGGGGTAGCCCTGCTTGCTTAAATATCCCATATCCCGGGTACCCCGCCCCACGCAGTGGCCGTGGTCGGAAACAATCGCCACCAGGGTATTGTCGATGCGCCCGCTGGCCTTTAACGAAGCCATAAAAGAACCAAACCAGCGATCGAACAACGTGACGTAACCGGCGTAATTGGCCTGGATGCGCTTAAGCTCGCGAGGAGTAAAAATGCCTTCATACTTGCAATAGGCCGGTTGGATAGGGTTGCTGTCGCAGTCATCATCCGGATCATAAAGCTTGCGATAGGACTCCGGGGCCAACCAGGGCTCATGTGGGGTGAAGGAATCGATAACCAGAAAGAACTTTTCCTGGGCTACTGTCTGGTTCACCCAGGCCCCGGCGCTGCGGAACACCCTGGCCACCAACTGCTCATCTTCCTGCATGGAATCCAGCCGGTTGGCCAGGCACATGCGCACCCAGCGGCGCAGGCCCGGATTTTCCCGCGAATTGACGGGAATGTGGTAATCAACCTGCGCTTCGGTAATGACATTAAGCGGGCGATAGGGGTCTACTTCTTGTCCCCGCAAAAAGTCCACGTTCCAGAAACCCCGATGGAAGTTGCCGTTGGGCTTGAACTGGTGGTAGCAATCGGTAACAAAGCCGGTGAAATAGCCGTTTTCCTGAAAAATCTCCGCCATGGTGGGCAGCTTGTTGGGAATGGCGCCCCAACCGGGATGGGGCGGGTTTACCTTGCTCCACCTGGTGGTATCGCAGTAGTCCTTGGCCGGATAAACCCGCGAGCCGGTATGCAAAGAACGCCGCACCTGCAAGGTGGGTAGGGCATCGGCCATACATTTGTTATATACAATGGATTCTTTGGCAAAGGCATCCAGGTGGGGGGTTTTTATCCAGTCGTTGCCATAGGCCCCGATATAATCCTGACGCAGGCTGTCTACAATAATCCATACAACGTTCATAAGTCACCTCGTTTTCTTAAGCGCCCATAAAGTCGGGCAGGTTAACGTTATTTGAAATCCGGCCTTCAAACCCCCGCTGTTGACGTCTATTTGCTGGCCGGTAAAATAAGCGCCGGCCCCGTAAACCGGAAAAGCACGGATAGTGGCTATTTCTTCTTAAATTCCCTCCCGCTTCATGAAAATGGCGAACTTCTCAGCTTCGCGAATATCCGGGGCAAGGGCATCGCGAAAAGAAGTATCTACAACTCCATTTCCTATTACCATTTATCATTGGAAAAACGATCTGTCATCACCTATTTGATTCTATACGGGTTTAGTTTCCGAAAGATAGGTCGAGACCTTAAACGACATCACACCACCATCAGCCGGGAGATCAGTCGGAGCCGCCCAACCTATACCGATAATCCTATCTAGTGCCCATCCAGAAATGGCTAATTTCCGCAATATCTGCGTTGGGCTCCGAATTTTAATCCTCAAAATACTCAATCTATTCCTCTGGTTAAAATTCTCGCCCGCCTTGATCTTGCAGAAATTTTCTCATCCCTGGACGGACACTATCTACAATTATGAAGTCACTCAAGGGGAAAATACGCTGGTGAACAGTTGACAAATATATTTGCTCTGGGTCTAAGTGGCAGTATCAATAATGATGTCGCAGCTGGGCGATATGGATGGCATTTTCGGATACTTTATAGACAATTCTGTGTTCATCATTAATTCGACGGGACCGGTAACCAGAAAGGGCGTGTTTGAGTGGTTCAGGTTTTCCAATGCCCTCAAATGGATTAATTTTAAGGCCCAACAAGGAGGTGGAGAAGGATTAGAAAACACGAAGAGGCACGAAGATTAATGAGCCTTTTTTGCTTCGCGCCCTTCGCGGTAAACTCGGGTCATGCGCAACAACTTATGTCGTGATATAATGAGGATAGGCGGTATCAACCCCGTTGCTCCAATTGAACAATTTGTGGCGAGATAAAGATCAACAGCTCTTCTAGATCCTCTGATCGGGTCTGTTTTTTAAACAGCCAGCCTAAAACCGGAACTTTCCTGAGACCTGGAACACCTGATTCACCGATATCTTTCTTGGTTTTACGAATACCGCCGATCACGATGGTTTCTCCGTCATCCACCAACAGCTCGGTATTGGCCTCCTTCGTTGTAAAGGATTGCTGATTGTTGATAATTTGACCGATTTCATTATTCGTGACCTTTATGGTCAAGGCTATCCGTTTATCCGGGGTTACATGAGGGGTAACCTCCAGTTCGAGATCGACATCCTTATATTCGATAATCGTATTTCCAGAATCATCTAATCGGGGCACCGGAACCTGTGTGCCTTGTCTGATTCTCGCTGTCTTGTTGTCAAGCGTCAACACTCTTGGAGAGGATATGATCTTTACCTCACCTTCAGATTCTGATGCAGCCAGTCTTGCGTCTAAAGTAAACGGGCTACCGATGAGTTTTGAAAAATTAATACCGATCTGACCGAGCGATTGCGCAGGTGGATTCGTTGCAGACATATCAAAATCGACAGTGCCCTCAGGTATGATGCCGTTGCCGAATCCACGGGTTAGGACCGGTCCACCTTCCGCTGATAACTGCGTGCCGAGTTCCCTGGAAAAAGAATTAGACGCCTCAACCACCCTTGCTTCAATCAGAACCTGAGGGGTGACTTGATCAATTTTACGAACCGTCTCCCTGGCCTGTTCCACCATATCTTCGGTATCGGTAATAATGACCTGGTTATTTCGGTCGTCTACCGTAACGCTTCCACGTTCCGGGGTTAATACAATATGGGGCATTACATCTGAAGCGGCATTGGCATAATTGACGGCAATAAATGCGGTCATAAGCGGTTCAAGGGCTTTTTCTTGTTTTTTATTTTCGAGCGCGGCAGCGGCTGCGGCACGCTGAATTTCTTGTTCATTTTGAAGCGTTGCCTGAGTGGCAATCCGTATAATATCGCCTTCTTTTATGGTTCCAAGCTGGTTCATCTTTAACACTAAATCTAGAACCTGATCCCACGGCACCGGTTTATCAAGACTCAGGGTTACTTTCCCGGCAACATCTTTATCGATGGCAAAGTTTTTGCCGCTTACTTCCCTCAAGATACGAAATACATTCTTGATGTCCGTTTCAAAAAAGTCCAGAGCAATCTTTTCCCCGGTGTATTTCTTTTTGGGAAACAACAGGGTTTCTTCGTCAAGGGTTGGCGGTTCGGAATTTAGTGTTTCAGCCGTCTTCTCAGATTTTGTCTCTACGACGGGCACCTGTGTCAACGACTTCTTCCAGGCCGGAAGTTTTGCTTCTTCAAAAGATCGGGGCGGTAAGGATGATGCTTCAAAGATTATTTGCAGAAGCTTATACTCCTGCTCAATGAAATAAGGAACCGCTTCCCTCAGCTCAATGGATACCAACGCGGTATCTTTTTGCGCTGCTGTATGAAAGGGAGTAATCCGATCCACGGCACTTGGAAACCGTGTCGTAATCAACGGCCGCTGCCGATCATCCGGGATTTTTGTATTAAATAATTTAAGTTGAAGCCGCTTTTCGGATGTCTTTTGAAGGTTATATTTGATCGGGTGCGTTGTTCCAATTACAATAATCGATTTTCCCTCCGGTTTACTTAAAAAATCGATTCGATTCAGCCATGCAGGCGTTCCCGGTTCCGGTTCGATCCGGGGTGTCTCTTTTTCCGCCACGACAACCGTCGCCGATTCGGCAGGCTGAGGGGAAATCATTCTATCGTCTGTTGAAACATCAATTGGCAATGACTGTGGTTTTTTCAAAGGAACATCTGCGACCGTACCCACCTTGATAATGAGTCCGTCTTTTGCCGGATTTGCAGAAAATGAGGCCAGATGCTGCTGCGTTGTATTTAGAACAAGACGGAGTCTATCCTGATAGCTGTAATGGCGGATGCGCTGCACCCATTGCGACTCAACGGAAAATTGTTTTTCTTCTTTATAAGGACTTTCAATATTAAAAAAATCAAAAACGATTCGTGCAGGGCTCTCGATGGTAAAGGCATTATAGTCCTTGATAGCACCGTTGGCCTTCACTGATATTTCGACTCCGTTCTCCAACGGCTCGGCTTCGACGGACTGAAATACCGTTGCAATCGACATCGGTTCTTCTTTGGCAGGCGGTTTCTCTGTTGATTCCTCTTTTATCGGCGCAGACCCCTCCTGCATGGTGGAAGCTTTACGAAACGATATTTTTAGATCGTTTCCTTCTCTGGCCACCGCATACGGTACATCTTTTGTTAGCGAAATTTCAACTCTAGCGGTAGGAACATCCGCATTTATCTTGGTTAAGCGAATGCCATGAACGGTACCAATTGCCGGATCGATGGATGGTTCCGGTGTATCGATAACCGTTTCGGGGAAGTAAAGAATAACACCCAATGGAAACGGCTGTTTAACCGATGTATACGTTAGTAATTGGCTTCCTCGAACGCTTACATAAACAGATTCGGAATCCGCTTCGGCTGTAACCCCCGTGATCCGCTTGGTCGGCGATGGTGCCGGTTCTTTTTCTTTTTGAGCAACCATATGCGGCGCACAGTTCATTAAACTCGCGAAAAAAAGGATAACAAAGAAGTTGTGATAGTACCGTTTCAAAAGTCTATGTGTCATTTTACATTTCCCCGGCTGGTTTCTGAAGCTTTAATTCTCTCTTTTGCATCGATATTTTACCCATGGCGTTTTCCGCCTCTTCCTCTACAATGAGTCGATCTTTTAATATCTTTGTCACACGACCACCATTAAGACCAACATAGGCTCCTGCTGAGATAATATATCCTTTCCCGCTTGCCTCTTCCAGCAGCGCCAAGTTATCACTATCTGAACGAATGATAGCGACAAGCTTAATTTGACTGATATCCATCCTCTCTAATGGTGTACGTGGTATCCTTTTTCTAATATTCTTCTTTTTAACAGTTTGACGTGGATCTTTAATCAATGGTCGAAACGGATCCGTTTTACCCTTTGGGTTGTATAGCGGTGGGGGCGCCTCAAGCCGCATTTCCTGCCGTACTGGTACGGAGAGTGCAGCCTTTAGTGTTTTTTGTGGGCTGTTCTGGTTTGGTTTTTTTGTCCCCATCGCCCCTTGTATCGGTAATAGGGCCACTTGCGGTGGCTGTGATTGGGTCGCAGCGTTTGCTTTTTGAACAAATTGAACACGCTTCTTTTCCGCGGTTTGTGATGATGTGGCGGAAATAGGAATTTTTTTTCGGACAATATCCGGCTTCGACAGCGATTCTTTGGGCGTGTCGCATGAAAATGTTAGAAACCAAATCACAACGAATAGAAGCGTTATTCGTATAGAGAATGAATTTGACTGTTTTTTATTATTCAAGATATCCATTCCTTCACTCGATTGATGCGTTTATTTTTTTAGTCTTTACTCTTTTTTGGGCGGCTGTTTCTTTGTTTCAGGCTTCGGTTCAACAAAGCGGTAAGTGACGGCTGTACACGAAGTATCCAGTTTCATCGTGTCCTTTTTAGAATCCATTCTAATGTCTGTGATATTGACCACTCTAAACAGTCTGGCCACCTTGTCAAAGAAAATGGCAATATTGTGATAAGATCCGACCACTTTAATGGATACTGGAATTTCCGCATAAAAATCTTTTTCAATTTCTGCTCTTGGTTGAAACAAGAGGATTTTTAAGCCGGCGTCTTTTCCAACTCGCGATATACCGGTAAGCAAAGATGGAATTTCTTTTTTATCGGGTAGTGCTTTCTTGGCAATTCTAAAATCAGCTTCTGCCTTTTTCCTTTCCTCCCGGTATTGGGAAAGTTTGTTTGCTTTTTCCGTAGCGATTGCTAACTGTTTTTCCGTATCGCCGATATCTTTTTGCAATTGATGAACTTGACCGAATTTGGGGAGATAAGAGGCCCAAACAAATGCCCCTATGAGAACAAGAAAGACGCCAATACAAATGACAATTCGGTACAGCTTTGAAAGCTTTTCGACGGTGGCAATCAACGGATCAAACAGTGATACGAAAAGGTCAGATATCTTATTTATGTTTATTTTTTTCATCGGTTTTCACAGTTCCATTCAACTTTACTTTATCGCATTTTACTTCAAATCGTTTCAGATCAAGCCCCTCGATTTTTTCTTGACGAAGCATGGATAAATTGACGCTCGAAAATAGTGGAATTCCCTCAAGTCGTGTCATAAAGTCGGCAACGGTTTTTTGATCCAACGCGACGCCTGTGATATCGACCATCTCATCATTGGCAGCAAATCTAGTAAACCACATTCGTTTCGAGATAACCATTTTCGTCATGGACTCAAGCAACTGAACCGGCTCCCTGCGCTTCCGTTTAACGAGCCGAATCCCCTCCATCTTTTTCTTGAGAAGATCAAGGTCCTTTATAATTTTATCGACTTCTCTGGCGTCCTTTCTCTTGGCTTGAAGATGTTGTTTAACCGCTTCAAATTCACCAGTTAAATCTTTAATCTGGGTATTTAAAACGGAATTATAATAATAAAGGGCCAATGCCGTGAAAACAAAAAACAGGATAAAGATTGAAACCTGACGCCGAATATTCTCTTTTTTCCGTGCGGCGCGAAACGGTAATAGATTAATTCGTATCATTTGTCGTTTACTCTTCTCATCGAAAGGCCCAAGCAAATTGCCGCCTGGGGTGCGATCTTTTCAAGATCGGATGATTCAAACTGTTTGTCGTCGAAATTTAGACTTCCAAAAGGATCGATGATTTCAACTTCGTTAGATGTCTCTGCCGCCAAAAGGTGACGAAACTCCTCAACATGGGCACCTCCTCCGCTGAGTACAATTTTATTTATTTGGCTATCCGGATCTGTCGAATAGTAATAATCGAGCGCACGTCCGATTTCAGCACTCCAATCTGCCGTGACTGACGAGACGATCTCCCTTAAATCCTCAGCAGATATTTTGTTTCCGTTATCACTGAATTTCAAAACTTCAGCCTCCTCGAAGGAGCAGTCTGTGGTAGAGACGATTTTTTCATTTATTTGTCCGCATCCCAAAGAAACGTCTCGCATAAACACTGAAACATCATCTTTCAGAATGTTCAGGGACGTTTTACTGGCCCCAATATCAATCAATGCCACACCTTCGTCTTGGATGCCGTAATTCAATTCGAAGATATTTTGAAGCGCAAATGCATCGACGTCGATAATGCACGGATTCAAACCGGAAAGCTGAACGAGGTGAATGTAGTCATCAATCATCTCTTTTTTCGCCGCTACAAGCATTACACTCATTTGATTCGGATTGTTTTCGGATTCTCCAAGTATTTGGAAATCCAGGTTTACATCTGCAATATCAAATGGAATATATTGTTCGGCCTCAAAGTGAATGGTATCCTGAAGCTCCTCTTCGGACATCGATTGGACATTTATCTTTTTAACGATGACCGAATATCCTCCAATGGATATCGCGACATTCTGTTCCTTCACATTGTTCGTTTTAAAAAGTTCCCGGATCGATTCGGCAACGATTTCCGGGTCTTTTACCACGCCTTCTTCAATGAGTCCCGGTGCGATATCGATGGTACCGAATTTCTTCAGGCTGTAGCCGTTTTTGGTGTCTGCCAGCTCTCCTAGTTTTACGGTTCGGGAGCCGATATCTAAACCAACGAGATGTATTTTTTTTCCAAAAAGCATAGTGTTAACTTAATCCTTAAAAATTTTGTACCTATCTTCAGGTTTATAGCCTAAGGCCAGAAGTAGCTTCCGTTTCGTGTCCATGCGGCACGGTATGCCCTTTTCAATCCGCGATAATGTGATGGGAGATATATCTGCTTTTCTGGAAAGCTCAGTTTTGCTTATCATCAAAGATTCTCTGATTTCTCTTAGGAAATTTTTTCCCATTAGGTCGCTCTTCTTTTCGATTCAAAATGATCAGGTAAACAGACAGCAATTTTTTCACAAATCCTTATGGTTGCAAGCTGAATCGTTTCGATATTATAAAAAAGAACCAAGAATATTTTACTTATCTATCCAAATCAAAAATTACTGTTTTCTACGAACTGCAAAACCGATGCCAGACATTATTCAATTGAAATTCTAATTAAAATACGTTTACGAAATAATGGAGATCAACGGATTCACTACTGCAATGAATCGAATATCTTCAATGCTGATAATGCTTTTCAAAGGGGAGTTTCGCTCAAAGACGTGAGCTTCAAAGACGATTCCAGAAGACGTGTTTTACAAAAAATGATAGGTAATTTCGTTCACTAGTGTCAAAAAAATCTCACACACAACATGAATTTTGCTCAAATTGACGTACAACACCCGAAACGATACGAAGGAAAGTTACTCTTCAAGAAGATGTTTAACCATATGCCCCAATTCCAAAAATATTAAGTCTCTGCAAGCAAGCTTGCACGCGGCAAGGCTTCCTGGCATGCAGAAAAGAAGGGTTTTCCCGATCACACCGGCTGTCGCACGCGATAGGACGGCCGCCGAATCGACTTGTTCGAAACTCAGTTGCGTAAATAGCGTGCCAAATGCGGTCAGCTCTTTGCTAAATAGCGGGCGAATCGCTTCAATGGTGACATCCTTGCTGCTGATACCGGTTCCGCCTGTCAATAATATGACATGCGGGTCGTGCTTATGGATCCCATCAAGGATTGTTCGCGTGATGATCGGGATGTCATCGGGAATCACCCGGTGAAAGACGATTTCATTACCCTCCTTTATTGCTTGCCTTTTGATCCACTGCCCGCTTTTGTCTTCTTTTAATGTGCGGGTCGATGAAACGCTTAGGATGCCCACTTTAACTTTTGACGGTGCTGCTTTTCTATGTTCGTGACGACTCACCGATTCTCCTCCGACACAAGAACAACGCTGTCTTTTCCATCGTGCTCGGACAGCAAAACATTTATGGTTTCAGATCGCCGGGTCTCAACATATTTCCCCGTATAATTTCCCTGGATGGGAAGTTCTCGATGCCCCCGGTCCACCAACACAGCCAGTTCGATTCGATCGGGTCGCCCGAAATCCATCAAGGCATCCATAGCAGCCCGAGTGGTCCGACCTGTGAACAGAACGTCATCAACGAGAATAATCTGTTTCCCGTCGACGGAAAAAGATATCTCTGTCGCCTGAACAACCGGTTGATGACCGATTCGCGTCCAATCGTCTCGGTAGAGGTTTATATCCATGTAACCGGTCTGTATGTCCGTTCCTTCAATGGCATTGATTTGCAGTTGTATTCGTTTGGCAAGATAAACCCCTCTTGTTTGGATACCAATGAGCGCCAAATTCTCTGCGCCTCTGTGTACTTCAAGGATTTCATGGGTTATCCGTGTCAAGATACGATCAATATCTGTACCATCTAAAATGGCGACCTCTTGTTTCATGCGCTTCACCCAATACGTCAACGACCGAGGCTATTTCAGGAAGTAATATCTATAACACGAATGGATTACAGTTCAAAGATTAAATAATCGAATATAAGCATATCCAAGTAATTACGTGTTTAAATGACGTGGCTCTGAAGGGGGTGGCAGAATTGGCCTTGATTTCATTTTGTTTTTTTCATATTTTAAATGTTTATGGATAGTTATTAAATTAAAGTTTAGCGGGGAATCAATTTAATTTGGGTACAAACGGCATAAAATATTCGTGTACCGGTGTGATCTTAGCCGGGGGGATGAATAAACGGTTTTTAGGCAAGGAGAAAGCATTCCTCAAAGTGGGTAAATCACGGATTATGGATCGTATCTTTATCGTATTCAAAGCGCTCTTTGAAGAAATTGTTTTGGTTACAAACAACCCGGCAGCGTTCCTTGAGTGGGATGTCACTATCGTAACCGACGTATTTAACGTGCGCAGCGCACTAACGGGAATTCATACAGGGCTTTTCTATTCAGCCTATTCCCATGCATTTATCTCCGCATGTGATACGCCGTTTTTGAATAAGGAAATCGTCAAATATTTGCTTTCGTGTATTGATTCCACAACCGATGTGATTTTACCTCTAACTTCTGCCGGGCTAGAACCGCTGTGTGCGGTCTATTCCAAAACGATATTATCCAACATAGAGAAACAACTTCGACACGGAAACCTAAAAATTCAGAATGCGTTCGGTAAATACCACGTTCAGAAAATCTCAGAGCCTCAACTAAGAGATAAGGATCCGGAGCTTTTATCCTTTTTTAACATTAACACCCCTGAAGACCTGGCAACAGCCAGAAAAATCGAAGCCAAAAGAGGTCAACATGGTTAATTTAAATGAACTTATTGACACCATTAAATCCCACCCGGATTACCACAAGGTCGGAATGATCCTGTGTCACAATGGGGTGGTGAGAAGCACTTCTCGTGACGGTCGCGAGGTATCGGGACTTCGCATCGCTGTAAATCATCAACGACTCAAGCAGGTGATCGTTAATAATAAAAGCAAACCGGGCATTGTAGAGATTCTGGTTGAAATTGCCGAAGATAAAGAATTGGCCGTGGGCGAGGATGTCATGTTGCTGGTGGTGGCAGGTGATATTCGAGAAAACGTTATTGTCGTTTTACGAGACACATTAGAGGCCATCAAAACAACTGTGACCGAAAAGGTTCAGTATTATATATAGGCTTTCAGATATTGTTTTTGGCAAGGCTAGAAGGAGCTCCCCTGAGTAAGGCGTACAAATAGTACATTGTCGAAGGGGGGCGACTGATAACGCAGTCCAAAAACTTTATCTGGAAGACTATGGAAGAGGAAGGTATCATGTCAACCTTTACACACATTGACGAGAAAGGTGGCGTTCGAATGGTGGATGTCACGGAGAAGGCGGCAACGGTTCGCATTGCTGCGGCACAGGGGGTGGTCTCCATGAAGCCCGATACGTTCGAGAAAATCCGCGATCAAAACGTAAAGAAAGGAAATGTCCTGGAAACAGCTCGCATTGCGGGTATCATGGCTGCAAAGCGCACTTCTGAATTGATTCCCATGTGCCACGGTTTAAACATTACACATGCCCATATCGATTTTTTCCCAGACCCCACCCACCATTCCATACGAATTGAAGCCGTGGTTCGAATCAAAGATCAAACCGGTGTAGAAATGGAAGCACTTACCGCCGTATCGATTGCAGCGCTCACAATCTATGATATGTGCAAATCGTATGATCGGGAAATCACCATCTCCAACATTTGCCTGCTGGAAAAATCAGGCGGAAAAAGCGGCGTCTATAAAAGGAAAAAAAGGAGGTGAAAAAGATACTGCTCCTACGCACTTTGGGTAAAAATTGCCAAAATATCGCTCAAAAACCGACCTCAAAACCCTTTATACAATATTGCCTTTTTATTGGTTATAGTTCGGTTGTTATTCTAATGATGACAAGCTGCACCTTCCTTAGAATGCAGATGAGCCAAGAGGCTATGATCAAAATCCCGCGTTCCGCGTACCCGAAATTCGCCGATGATATGGGGTATGATGGCCTGGAACATGGTCTTCTCCAGAGTCTGTCTTATCTAAAAAAGATACCCGAAACCAAAAAATATTACTTTGGTAAAGATGTATTCGATACCCGACGGATGATCCGATCTTTGGAGGATTTTCTTACCTTTACGCGAAAAAAACCCGATCGCCGATCGCTCCACGCCTATATCGAAAAAAACTACGTGGTCTATCAGTCTGTGGGAGCCAAAAAATCGGGAAAGGTACTGTTCACTGGGTATTATGAGCCATTGTTAGACGGATTTACGGAACAAAACAACGAATACAAATATCCGATTTATGCACGCCCGGAAGATCATGTCGTGATCAATCTTTCCCTGTTTTCTCCGCAATATAAAGGAAAAAAACTCATCGGCAGGTCTACCGATCATGAAATTCGACCCTATCACGATCGGCAAGAAATTGAAGAAGAAGGGGTGCTCACCGACAAAGCCAAGCCGCTTGCCTGGTTAAAAGATAACGTAGATCTCTTTTTTCTTCAAATACAGGGCTCCGGAAAAGTTTATTTGAATACCGGACAACTATTAAATGTCCATTACCACACCACAAACGGACATCCATACCGGAGCATTGGAAAACTGCTCATCAACGAGGGCAAAATCCCCCGTTCACAAATGTCTATGCAAGCCATCCGAGCCTATCTGCAAAAACATCCACAAGAAGTCCAGCGCATTTTGAACTACAATTCCAGCTATGTATTTTTTAAAACTGAAAAAGAAGGCCCCCTCGGTTATTTAGGTGTCAGGATAACCCCCGCCCGCACCATTGCATTGGATCGGCGTATATTTCCACCGGCTGCATTGACATTTATAGAAACGAAACAACCGCTCGTCGACGGCGATGGTAATATCTATCAATGGATCGATTTTACCCGCTTTGCGCTGAATCAGGATACCGGTGGGGCGATCCGCGGCCCCGGACGGGCGGATCTGTTTTGGGGCAATGGACCGTATGCGGAAATCGCAGCCGGTCATATGCAACATCACGGGAAACTGTATTTCCTGATGCTGAAACAAAAGAAACAGGAGAATGAACCGGTAAACAATTAGCAAATTCAATTACCTTGACAGGGTACCGCAAACCCAGTACAAAAAGATCTTTAGCTGGTTTGCTAAAGAGATTAAATCCCTTTATTAAAGGAGCCCCGTATGTTCGGCATCGGCATGCCTGAAATGCTTTTAATCTTGGCGATTGCACTCATTGTAATCGGTCCTAAAAAACTGCCCGAGCTTGCGAAATCATTAGGAAAGGCGTTTGGTGAATTTAAAAAAGCAACCCATGAATTGAAGGATTCTTTCGAAATCGAATCGGATCTCAGCGATGTATCAACAACATTGAACGATGTCGCGGGTGATATCAAAGAAAGTATAGAGACGCCCGGTAACGAAACGGACACGGTTCAAACCGACGCCGTCTCCCGGGAGTATGAAGAATCGTTCCAGACACCTTCAAAGGACTCGGAAAAACTAGAAGAATCGGAAGATTCCATCGCCCCGCCCGAAGATAAGAAAGTGGCGGAAAAAGCATCTGAAGCAACGGAAACAGAGGTGAAACTAGAGGCAGAAGAGGAATCCCGAAAAGATGATCAAGACTGACGACAAACTGCCATTTACAATCCATCTGGAAGAGCTCAGAAATCGACTCATAAAATGTTTCATTGCTGTGGGCGTCGGGTTCATTATTTCTTTTGGATTCAAAGAAAAGCTTTTTGAAATCCTGGTTCATCCGCTAATAAAGGTCATGAAAGAGGGAGACACCCTCATCTTTACCGGTTTACCGGAGGCATTTTTTACCTATTTAAAGGTATCGCTCCTATCCGGGATCATGGTGGCAACCCCGATCCTTTTTTACCAATTCTGGATATTCGTAGCCCCCGGACTGTATAATAAAGAAAGACGGGTTCTGATCCCCATCGTCATTCTCTCTTGCTTTTTCTTTGTGGGAGGTTCGCTTTTTGGGTATTTTGTGGTGTTTCCCTATGGATTCAAGTTTTTCCTTGGATTTGCCACGGAAACGA
>JAHEHB010000456.1 GCA_024644775.1 Deltaproteobacteria bacterium | reverse complement strand
GGTATCGGGATGCCTTTGCCTGGTGTCACCGGATCTATATCAAGAAATAAAGAGTCGTGTCATGGAGTAATGGATATTCGCAACACCCCCAATCTCCATTACTCCAACACTTTTAGTAAGTGCACCAAAGATAACAAGTCGTGGTGTCGTTGATTTATGATTGGTTACTTTATCGGACGCCTCACCCAGGGCATTTTCCTCCTCATTATAGTATCGGTTTTCACCTTTGCCCTCATACAGATGGCACCCGGCGGTCCTGCCATTCTCATGGACCCCAACATCGGCCCTGAACAAGCAAAGGAAATGGAAAGAATCCTCGGGCTCGATCAACCGATCCACATTCAATATATCAAATGGGCGGCCAATTTGATTCGGGGTGATTGGGGAAAATCGTTTTCCAAGGCCCAGCCGGTTTTTGAAATCGTCATCGGCCGGCTTCCGGCGACCATGATTCTCGCGATTGCTTCCATTGCCGTTGCCGTAGTGCTCGGTATTTTTCTGGGGGCCATGTCGGCCATCAAAAAAGACACGGTCTTCGATTCCTTTATCACCGTTATCAGTTTTTCAGGTATTTCCATTCCAACCTTTTGGTTTGGGTTGATGATGATCCTCTTGTTTGCCGTTTTTTTGGGTATTCTTCCATCCAGTGGGATGATGACGGTGGATGCGGAATTCTCGGTTTTAGATTTCCTGGCGCATCTGATCATGCCGGCCATTGTGCTGGGTACGGTCAATATGGCTCAGATTGCTCGCTATACCCGATCCAGTGTGTTGAGTGTGCTTCAGGAAGATTATGTCCGAACCGCTCGCGCCAAAGGACTGGCCTTCCATATGGTGCTTTTCAAGCATGTGTTAAGAAACGCGCTTTTGCCGATTGTTACCCTTATCGGCATGCTGATTCCACGAGTCGCCAGCGGTGCTGCCATTACCGAAACGGTGTTTGCCTGGCCGGGCTTGGGCAGACTGGCCGTCAGCGCCGCTTTTCAAAGGGATTATCCGGTGATCATGGCCGTAACGTTGCTGGTTTCTTTTGTGGTTATCGTGAGCACATTGATTACAGATATCGTGTACACCATTATTGATCCACGGATTAAACTCGAGCGGCATCGGTAGATAGGGAAATGATTTTTAGTCATTCTCGATTTTGGAGAAAATTTAAGCGGAAACGTCTTGCCGTACTGAGTCTGATCATCATCGGCCTCATGTACGTCTTGTCTCTGAGTGCAAATATTTGGGTACCCCACAGCCCGGAAGAAATCGATATACTCAAACGCTTTAACGGTCCGAGCCTTGAGCACCCATTCGGTACGGATGAAATGGGAAGAGACGTTTTCTCCCGTATTGTGTATGGGGGCAGAATATCCCTGTCTGTAGGAACCACGGCCATGGTTTTGGCCGTCACATTGGGTACACTCATCGGGGCGGTGGCAGGGTTTTGGGGTGGGGTGGTGGATGCCGTTTTAATGCGTTTCACGGAATCCATGCTTTCGATTCCGGTGTTCTTTTTTGTCATTGTTACGCTCGCCATTTTGGGCTCCTCTTTGCTCAATGTCATACTCGTAATTTCCCTCACGAGTTGGATGGCAACATCGCGAATTGTGAGAAGTGAAATTTTACGCAATAAAGAACTAGACTATGTTATGGCGGCACAGGCCATCGGGTGTAGTAGCTTTAGGGTGTTGTTTAAGCACGCACTACCCCAGGTGTTTCCATTGATCATTGTCTCCGGAACTTTAGGGGTTGCATATGCGATTCTGATCGAATCGGCGTTAAGTTTTTTAGGATTGGGCGTTCAGCCTCCGATTCCTTCCTGGGGCAATATGCTCACAGGAGCGCAAGGTTATCTTTGGAATTCCCCAATGCTGGTGGTTTACCCGGGAGCGTTGATATTTATTTGCGTGCTGATGTTCAATGCACTGGGAGATGGCTTGCGGGATGCCCTGGATCCCACGATGAAGTAAGGAGGAGAGACTTCGATGAAAATCACTTCTGTTAAAACAAAATTGGCGGATATTCCATGTCGAACACTGGCAACCAGCTACAGGGATTCACTCACCCATAAACTTCACACGCTGGTCGCTATTGGCACCGATGAACACATCACAGGCCTTGGGGAAGCATCGCCGCTTACTTATTTTACCGGTGAAACCCCGGAAAGCGTCCAGCTCGCCATCAACGATTTCTTTAAAGATTTCCTAATCGGCCAGGATCCATTTGATCTTGAAAAAATTCACGCATGGATGAACCGGTTCTATCCCAGAAACACGACGGCCAAAGCCGCCCTGGACATGGCGTTGTTTGACATTATTGGAAAGTCGCTCCAAGTACCGGTGTTTAAACTGCTTGGGGGAAGGAACGTTGACCGAATTTCTTTGGCCCGCGGGATCGGCATTCAAGAAATCGATCAAACGGTAATGGAAACAACAGCCGCCGTGGCGGAAGGCTTTCAAACATTGAAGCTTAAAATCGGGCGCGATCCAACGAGAGATATTGCAGCGCTTACCAAAGTCCGCAACGCCGTCGGTGGTGACGTCAACATAAGGGTCGATGCCAATCAGGGATACGACCCAAAGTCTGCCATCGCTTTAATACGGAAGCTGGAACCTTTAAATATCCAATATGTGGAGCAGCCCGTGGATGCTCACGATCTGGTGGGGTTGGCCCATGTTCGAAACTCCGTGGGAGTGCCTATTGCGGCGGATGAATCCCTTCAAGGTCTGTCGGAAGCATTGGACATGATTCGGCTGGATGCGGTGGATGTGTTTGTTATCAAACTAATTAAAGTCGGCGGTATCTACCCGGCAAAGAAAATTGTCGCCCTGGCGGAAGCCGCCAATAAACGATGTGTCATGGTGAGCCCCTATGAAATAGGCATTGGTGCTGCTGCCGGGGCCCATCTCGCCATGTCGTCAACCACTTTTACGATGGCCTGCGAATTTCTGGATCCCAGCTTTCGACCGGAAGAACCGACGGCGGGACTTCACATCGAGAACGGGTGGCTTCAGGTTTCCAAACAGCCGGGACTGGGCGTGAAGTTTAGAGAAGGACAGAATCCGTTTTCAACAACCTAAATTAAAGGAAGGGGCAGTTGAATGAAAATCATCTATTTTGCCAATTCGAATTTACGCGGAAATGCACAAGGACGCCAAGAGCTGGAAAAACGGGAGAAGAGACTGAAAAGTTTGGTGAGCGAGGGGGTAGATATCCGAATCGTGGATAATCCCGAGGGCCCTTTGTGCATCGAAACCGCCAAAGACGAGATCCAGGCGCTTCCTGGAACGGCAAAAAACCTTCTGGCGGCCCAGGAGCAAGGGGTGAATGCCGGCGTGCTCGGCTGTGCCGGCGACCCGGGTTTCCACAGCCTTCGGGAATTGGTCACATTTCCTTTGGTTGGACCCGGGCATACATCCATATTTATGGCCGCCATGATGGGGAATCGGTTCTCCATCTTCACGCCTGTGGAAAGCACCGTTGCCCCCACCCGTAAACTGGTGGAAGATACCGGCCTGATCGGTCAGTTGGGATCCATACGGCCCATGAATATTCCGGTACTGGAAATTCGGACCAACCGAGAGGCTACCTTTGTTAAGCTGGTCGATCTCGGACAGCGAATGGTTGCTGAGGACGATGCAGACACGCTCATTTTTTGCTGTATGAGTATCGCGTTTCAAGGTTTGGCAGATGAATTGTCAAAGAAATTGGGTGTCTCCGTTATTGATCCGGTGGCGGTATCTGTCACCTTGGCTGAATCGTTGGCCCGAATCGGTCTCACACACAGCCCTAGATTTTATCATCGAGAATGAAAATCAAATCCCATATCCGAAGCACAAAAATCCCCAATACCGTTCCCTCAGCGAGAGGGGAGGAGAACATGTGCATAAGGTATTAACAAAAAGTGAACATCGAACATTGAACGTCCAACATCGAATAATGTATTCTATCAATTTAAGAAAAGACTGAGCAAGCCTACTCCGCCGAAGCGGCTACGAAGACAGGGAGCGAATATAGCCTTCGAAACTTGGCCGCCTTGGGAGGATTCTGCTGGTCAGTATTCTGCGACTCGATTGTTTTAAAATAGATAAAGCGCAGCGTCATCAATATTCGGCGTTCGATGTTGGACGTTCGATGTTCGATGTTCAATCTGTTCACTGCTCCGGCCAGGCGGAGTTTCATGTAAGGATATTAAGAAATGAGGTCACCAATGGGAAAAAACAAAATCTATTCCGGTTATAGAGCATATCAATATTTAGAAAAAGGTGTTGACTACAAACACTATCCCATGGCACCGGAAATCGGCCGGGTTCGGGCCT
>JAHEHB010000455.1 GCA_024644775.1 Deltaproteobacteria bacterium | reverse complement strand
GGGCTGGGCTTTGGACACACTTAACACAGGGGGTAATTGTAAGCATTTGTTTTGAAATGAAATTTTTTTAAACCGCAGAATGTAGAACAAGGAATCCTCCAAAGGCGGACAAGTATCGAATGTCGAAGTAAACACTTCACAATTCTGCGGTTCATCATTCGATACTTGTCCGCCTGTGGAAGATTCGTTATTAAATGTTATCAGGTAGGTACAATCACCTCCAAAACACCCGTTGAGTCAAGTGTGGGTAAAGGTCATCCACGCTGGAGGTGTTGCGGCCTCATAGCTTCCCAGCCTTATAGCTTCTCTTGTTTTAGTTATAGAACCGGTATTTTTTAAATACTATAGTAAAATTGAGGCGAGAGGTTACGTTGCGGATTTTACCAAAGAATAGGGTTGGATCAGAACTTCTGCTGGAATCCCAAGCCCAGCATGGAGTTTTCGAATCATATCTATCGATAGTGCGCGTTTTCGGTTCAAAACTTCAGATACACGAGCGCGATTTCCAATATAGTGCTCGAGATCGCGACGAGTCAAGCCTCGGCTTTCCATATGATAGGTTATTGCCTCAATTGGGTCTGGTAAGGGGATCCTGTAGTGTCTATCTTCATAGACTTCAACGAGAGTCGTCAGCACATCTAATCGATCACCTTCAGATGTATTAGGGGGTGCTCGAAAAATGTGTTCTATCTCTTTCAAAGCAGCTTGATAATCTTTTTCTGTTTTAATGGGTTTAATATCCATTTCTAAAACCTCTTTTGGATTATATCATGGGATCAAGTGTAATTTACCTCAATCCCTCCCGCTCCTGCTTAAAGAGCGGGATCTTCGACAGGAGAGGGAAGTTTTAACTCCTGAACGGGGAATGTTATCAGGTTCAATGGCGTTGAAAATTGTCATGTTTATTTTACACATGAAGGATCGCCAGCGATAATTGCCATTTTGTTTGAATCGATAGAAGGCGTCCTTTTGACTCTCAGACCACTGATGCCAACACTTTTCACAAAAGCTGGAGATCGAATCTGGGTTATTGCAAGATAGTGAAAAATTTTGTTATCGTATTAAATAGACGGCCGTGAGTTTGGTCAGTAAGCATTATCCGATAGCAGTTTTTCAAAAAATTCGATATATTGTATGATTATAGTATACTAAACGGAACATCGGCAACTCAATGAGATTCTTAAAAGGAGGTTGTCATGCCGGCCAAGAAAAAACCTGTTTTCAAGAATGTTCCTGGCAAAACAAAACAGGCCAAGAAAACTACTTTTCGTCTTAAAACACAAAAAAATGACTTCTACATTGTCGGCATGGGTGCCTCGGCCGGGGGGCTGGAAGCTTTTGAGAGGTTTTTCAGAAAGATGCCAAACGATTCAGGCATGGCTTTCATACTGGTTCCGCATTTAGATCCCACCCACATCAGCATCATGCCCGAACTGATACAAAAGTGTTCAAAAATGGGTGTCATCCAGGTCAAAGACGGAGTCGATATCCAACCCAACTCGGTGTACATTGTCCCACCCAACAACGATCTGGCCATCATAAATGGAACGCTCCAGCTTATGGCGCTTCAAAAGGCTCCGGGACCCAGAATGCCCATTGATTACTTTTTCCGCTCTTTAGCGGAAGACAAGGGTGATAAGGCCATCTGCATCATCTTGTCCGGCATGGGAACGGACGGCACCCTCGGCCTCCGGGCGATAAAGGGGGAACTTGGCATGTCAATTGTGCAAGATCCGGATAACGCGAGATATAACAGTATGCCCAGAAGTGCCATCGACACCGATCTTGTGGATTATATTCTCCCGCCGGAAAAGATGCCGGAACAACTGATCGCCTATACGAAATACGTCACCAAGAAGATCGCTCCGAAGCTGATTTCCGTTGAGGGAAAAATTCCGGACACATTGCAGAAAATATTTGTTCTGCTTCGATCCCATACAGGGCACGACTTTTCGGCTTACAAGCAAAATACGATCTGTCGCCGCATTGAAAGGCGAATGAATATCCATCAGATTGATAAGATTTCAAACTACGTCAGATACCTCCAAGAAAACAGTGGCGAAGTTGATACCCTGTTCAGGGAGCTTTTAATCGGTGTGACCAACTTTTTCAGGGATCAGGAGGCCTTTGAAATTATAAAAACGAAGGCGTTACCGCATATTCTTGGAGGCAAACCTAACGATTACGATATCCGCGGGTGGGTTCCCGGCTGTTCCAGCGGGGAGGAAGCCTATTCCATGGCCATCATACTTCGGGAGTATACGGAAAAACTCAAACAGCATTACGGCATCCAGATTTTTGCGACCGATATCGACACCAACGCCATCGAAACCGCCCGCACCGGTGTTTACCCGGGAAGCATTTCAGCGGATGTGAATCCAGTACGGTTAAAGCGTTTTTTTTCCGTAGAGGACAGCGTCTATCGTATCAAAAAAGATATCAGAGAGATGCTGGTTTTTGCGCCTCAGGACATCATCAAAGACCCGCCATTCACCAAACTGGATCTGATCTGTTGCCGGAATCTACTGATTTACCTGGATTCGAAACTGCAGAAAAAACTATTGCCCCTTTTTCACTACAGTTTAAAACCCGGAGGAATCCTTTTCTTGGGCTCTTCCGAAACCATCGGCGGATTTACAGACCTTTTTTCCACCATCGATAAAAAATGGAAGATTTTTAGACGGGAGAAATCTGTGTCCACCGCTCATTTTGCGGTGGAGTTTCCGGTTACACCGTATATTCAAGAAACCTATGATGACGAAAAGAAGAAACCCTTTGAACTCAGTGTGCAACAACTCGCGGAAAAAGCCCTGCTGGATGCCTATGCCCCTCCCACTGTGATCACAAACAGCAATGGAGACATTCTTTTTATCCACGGTCGCACGGGCAAATACCTTGAACCGGCCCCCGGAGAAGCAAAATGGAATATTTACGACATGGCCCGGGAAGGCTTGAAACTGGAACTCCCCAGTGCGATTCGTAGAGCCAAGCCTCAGAAAAAGGAAACTACCTATAAAGGGTTACAGGTCAAGGACAACGGCGGGATTCAAACGATAAATTTGACTATAAAATCATTGGACACAACACAAACAGCACCGTCGGGTTTGATGATGGTGGTATTTGAGGATGTAATCACTCCCGGCCGGGAAGGGCCTCCTAAAAAGGGGCAGACGCCAAAGAAAAAAGCGGACGAGAGACTTGAGGCGCTCGAGAAGGAATTGCAGTACACCAAAGAAAACCTTCAAACTACCATCGAAGAGATGGAAACTTCCAATGAAGAGCTCAAATCCACAAATGAGGAGCTGCAGTCCACCAATGAAGAGCTACAGAGTACCAATGAAGAGCTGGAAACCTCAAAAGAGGAACACCAATCTCTCAACGAGGAACTTACCACTGTCAATACGGAACTTCAGGGCAAAATTGAAGAGCTGACCATCACCAACAATGACATGAAGAATCTGCTGGACAGCATCGATATCCCCACGGTCTTTCTGGATATGGATTTTTGCATTAAGCGTTTTACATCCCATGCAACCAAGGTCATCAACCTCATTCACCCGGATATCGGCCGGCACATTGGCGATATTGTGATCAAGTTAAAAAATGCGAACCTGATCGAAGATGCGAAGGCTGTATTGAACGACCTGGTTTACAGGGAAAGGGAGGTTCAGACCCAAGAGGGCTACTGGTACACCATGAAGATTGTGCCCTATCGGACCACAGAAAATGTAATTGACGGCGTGGTCGTCTTTTTTTTAGATATTCAGCAGCAAAAAGCGTCAATTGAAAAACTCCAACACTTGAATGATGAGCTTGAAGAAGCGCGTCTGTTTGCTGAAAGCATTGTCGATACCATTCGTGAGCCATTGCTCGTACTCGATGGGCAATTAACGGTTATCTCTGCCAACCCTTCTTTTTACCGATTTTTTAAGGTTGAATCCAAAAACACAATAGGGCAATTTATCTATGATTTGGGCGACCGTCAATGGGATATCCCGCCGTTAAGAAAATTGCTCGAACAAACGATACCTGAGACGGAATCGTTTGAAAATTATGAAGTGAAACACGATTTTCGAAGTATTGGACCCAAGAAGTTGCTTCTCAATGCTCGCAGGGTTTTGCGAAAAGGCGTATCGTCGGAATTGATTCTTTTAGCCTTCGAAGATGTTACTGACAGGAAAGAGAATTAGTATCATTTTAGCCTAATGAAATAGATGACCTCAGATGAACACGAATTATTAGCCATAGAATCACACAGAAAAACACAGATATAATTTCAATTAGGGACGGGGATCATGGAAAATCATAAGT
>JAHEHB010000454.1 GCA_024644775.1 Deltaproteobacteria bacterium | reverse complement strand
AGCTTGCACGAACTCAAGAGTTATTCTTGAATCCGAAGCATCCCTATACAGAGGCGCTGATGTCGGCGGTCCCTATTCCGGATCCTGCTTTCAAGGCAAAGCGAATCATCCTCGAGGGAGACGTTCCCAGTCCGGTGAATCCTCCTTCCGGCTGTACCTTTCACCCGCGATGCAAGTATGTCAAAGATATTTGTAAAACCACTATCCCGGAATATCGGGATGTCGAAAACGAACACTTTGCAACCTGCCATTTTGCAGACAGCCTCAATCTGAGATCCATTCAGTTTTAAACACTATAAATCTATTGACAACCCCATTTGAACGAAATATTAGATACAAATAACAAATATAGTTTCAAATAAGAAATTACGTGAGGCGATATGGCCAACGACCGTTATGCCATAAACTCCATCCTGCGCGCTTTTCAGTTGCTCGATGCCTTTAGTTTCGAAAAGTCACGCTTCAAATTCAGTGAGTTGGAAAAAAAACTGGGGTTTAATAAGACGACACTACTGAGAGTATTGACATCTCTCGTGGTGGCCGGTGTGCTTGAGCACAACGACCAGACAAAGGAATATCGACTGACCTATCGACTTTTCCGCATTGGGAATATTTATAGAGACCAGATGGATCTTTACGGTGTGGCCTTACCATTCATTTCAAAATTATCGTCATTAACGGAGGAAACCGTTCATTTGGCGGTATTAAACAGCTACCAGGTGCTTTACATCGGTAAAATCGAAAGCTCCCAATCCATCAGCATCCGATCTCATATCGGGAGCTCCAATCCGTGTTACAGCACCGGTGTGGGGAAAGCGATTTTGGCAAACTTAAACGATGAAGAAATAAAAAACTTTTTCCGCACGGTAGCGCTCGAGCGATTTACGCCCAACACAATCTGTGAGCCTGAAGAGTTCAGGCTTCATTTAAAAAGGATCCGGGAACAAGGTTACTGTTTGGATGAAGGAGAAAATGAAGAAGAAGTTCGATGTGTCGCCGCCCCCATTTTCAATAGTGAGGGAAAAGCGATTGCCGGCATCAGTATTGCCGGTCCGCAGTTCAGAATGACCCGAGATAAGATTGATTCCGAGTACATACCTGCGGTAAAAGAAACGGCACAAAAAATATCTAGACGAATGGGCTTCAGCGGGTATTGATCGAATTGAAGTTAAGGTTTCGGGTGTCAGGTGTCAGTACTGTCGCCGTACGTCTAAGCGGGCCGGTTTGATCAGATACGAAACTTGATATTCTTTTAAGAAAACTGAAATTCGCTTTTTTGTCATTCCGGCGAAGGCCGGAATCCAGTGGTATTCAGGCGTTCTGGACTCCGGCTTTCGCCGGAGTGACGAGTCGTTGGGTATTTTACGGTTATGCTTCATCGCACGAGCGGCGAGATTTCATACGAGGTTTCAGTCTTTTCACTGACACCTGACACCCGAAACCTGAAACCGAAAGATTGATATAACTTTCGCTTTTGCGAGACAATGGAGGCTTTGGCGGAAGAGTTTTCAATTGGGCCAAGCTCATATTTTTTACGACAAAAAGAAAGGGGAAATGCGATGAATGTAATCATGATCGTGAGTGACAGTTTTCGTTACGACAACCTGACGTGCTACGGCAACACGACCATTGAAACCCCGAATTTGGACAAATTCGCCGAAAGCGCGGTAATTTTTGAAAACACCTACCCGGATGGGTTGCCCACGATGCCGGTTCGTGCATCCCTGTTTACCGGCAACTACAGCCTGACCAATCGGTTTTGGGACCGACTGATGCCGACCGATGTGAGTATGCCGGAAATCCTCGATGAATATGATTTTGTCAATGCGCTGATTACGGATACCTATCATTTTTTTAAACCCAACATGAACTATCATCGGGGTTTTCACCATTGGGACTGGATTCGGGGCCAGGAGTCGGATTCCTGGATGACCAAAAAACACAACCGGGATTGGAATAAGTACGCCAAACCCGAAATGAAAAACACGATGTTCATAAAACTTCTGGATCAATATTTCCGGAATGTCGCTCACTACGAAAGGGAAGAAGATTGGACCACCGCTCAGGTGTTCAACAAAGCGGCAAACTGGCTGGAGGATATGAAGGACGACGGTCGATCCATGCTGCTTTATGCGGAATGCTTCGACCCGCACGAGCCTTGGGAAGCGCCTCCCAAATATATCGAAAAATATGTCGATCCGGCATACAAAGGCCCCTGGATTATTCATCCCAAAATGGGAGAACGAGATTGGCTGTCTGACGAAGAGCTGGCTCACATGAGAAATCTATATGCGGCAGAAGTTTCCTTTGTGGATCATTGGATCGGTCATTTGTTGAATAGAATCGAGGAAATGGGACTGCTGGACAACAGTCTGGTGATGTTCGTTTCCGATCATGGTCACCCCCTGGCCGACCATGGGGTACTGCTAAAACGCGTCGATCAGCTTTATTGTGAATTGGTCCGGATTCCGCTTCTCGTTCGATTCCCCAAAGGTGAGTTCGGCGGAAAACGAATTAAAAGTCTGGTGAATATGGTGGACATCATGCCGTCGATCATGGACTTTCTGGGATATTCCGTTGAATGCGAATATGTGCAGGGCAAAAGCTTTATGCCGCTGGTGCGAGGAGAAGTTGATAAACTGCATCAACACGCCGTCATCGGTTTTTTCAACACCGACGATCGAAACATTCGCACGGAGGAATGGAGCTTCATCCGTAAAACCGATCTTCCCGATGAATTGTTCAACTTGATTGAAGACCCCAAAGAGCAGACCAATGTCATCGACAAGTACCCGGAAAAGGCCAAAGAACTGGATGAGGCCATGGCCAAGGTCTTTAAGATTCGGCTGCAGAAAGAACATTCCTGGCAGCTTCACTTTGATATTCCCGGCTGGTCCAAGGGCGTATTTCCGCCGCTTCGTCATTGGAAAAAGTAACGAGAGGAGATTCCATGGTTGACGTGATCGATCGCGCTGCGGATGGCCTCAATAGATTGAATCAATTCATTGATCGACTCTCCGGTGCCGTTCTCACTATCACGATTACCGCGATTTTCATTATTATCGTGGTTTCGGTCTTTTTTCGTTATGTGATTGGAAATGCTATTTCGTGGTCAGAGGAGGTTGCCAAGTTTATACTGGTGTATATGTGTTTTATCGGCGCCAGCACGGTCATGATTCGAGGCGGCCATGTGGGAATTCAGTTCTTCTATAACAAGGCCCGCGGTACCGCAAAAGTGATTTTGGTGATTTTTATGGAGACGATCGTACTTACGACCCTGGTTATGCTTGTTTGGTATGGCTGGGACATTACACTAACCGCTTTTCCTCAGCGTTCTACGGCCGTTCCATGGCTTTCGCTGGGCGCCATATATATTTGCATGCCTCTGGGGGCATTGATGATGATCCCCATAAGTCTTGAGCTGATGCTCAAAAACTTGGCTGAAAGTCTAAGAAAAAGAAGATGACCCATAAAGCCGAAAATGGCTGGTATCGGTAATATCGTACTGATAAATCTGTAGAGGAAGAACAATGGCACCATATTATCTTCTCATTTTTCTGTTCGTTTTGTTTTCCGGGGTTCCCGTTGTGTTTTCGCTTATTTTTTCTTCCGCAGCAGGGTTTATCATCAACGGGCAATACCATTTCAATGCAATTCTCCCCCAGCGAGTCTTTGCCGGTATCAATCAGTTCCCTTGCCTGGCGGTCCCTTTATTTATGTTGGCCGGCGAGATCATGAACCAGGGAGCCATTACAAAGAGCTTGGTCCGCTTGTCCAATGCATTGATGGGACACCTGCGAGGCGGTTTGGCCCATGTGAATGTTTTATCAAGTATTTTGTTTGCAGGTTTGAGCGGATCTGCGGTTGCCGACACCTCGGCAATCGGTTCTCTGATGATTCCGGCCATGGAAAAAGACGGCTACACCACGCGGTTTGCAGCAGCGGTGACCGCGGCATCATCAATCATCGGCCCGATTATTCCACCCAGCTTAATAATGGTTATCTACGCGCATGTCATGGAGACCTCGGTAGCGGCCATGTTTGCCGGAGGAATCATTCCGGGGATCGTCATGGGGGGGTGCCTGATGACAACCACTGTCATTCTAGCCAAAAAATACGACTTTCCCAAAAGAGATAAAATGGCCCCCCCGAAAGAGATTGCCTCTGCCGTTGTCGGCGCGTTTTTTCCGTTATTGACCCCACTCATCATCCTGGGAGGAATCTTGGGGGGTGTGTTTACGCCCACCGAAGCTGCAGGCGTGGCCGCTTTTTATGCACTCTTTCTGTCCATGGTTGTCAGCAGAACCCTTAAATTTAGTGATCTTCC
>JAHEHB010000107.1 GCA_024644775.1 Deltaproteobacteria bacterium | reverse complement strand
CATCTGGTCTGTTCCGGGTTTAAAAATGTTTGAAGACAATGGGATAAGACCGTTTACAAGAAACGATATGGCAAGAGTCGCACGATTGCTCGATCAACTGGAAAACGTTGACGGCGTGTTTGGCCTGGCGCTGGACGATGTTCCCCCCCGGGCTCGCGATGTCGTGGGGCTTCGAACCATCGCTGAAAACTCAAAAAAACATATTCGCGTCTTATGTTTCACACCGCAGGGTTCGGATATGATGATGGAGATGAAACATGTGGTGGGCGACTATCCCTGGTTTAGTGTGGGATTTACGGCCCATGGTCCACTCCGCTGGACGAACCTTGCGCTTGAAATTTTTAAGCATTCTGCGGGTCATGGAATTCCTGCGACGGTTAACGGTGAACCCATGGCAGGTGTGTCTGGTCCGGTAACTCTGGCTGGTGCCTCTGCGGTGGGAACCGCTGAAATTCTTGCCGGGATTGTCATCAACCAGCTTCTTGAACCCGGTCGTCCCTGTGTATTTAATCTGGGTCTTGCCCATATCTTTGATATGAAAACGAGTATCGCGGTAACCGGCGCTCCCGAGAATCATCTGTTCGCCCGGATTGCCGGTATCATGGGAAGATACTATAACCTGCCGTCGGGTAGCTGGGTGTCTACCGAGTCCATGTGTCCGGATTCTCAAGCGGCTTTGGAAAAGATGTGTGGCTTTTTTAGTCACTTACAAAGCGGGGTTTCCAATATCTGGGCAGTAGGTCAGTTGGAATCTGAAATGACATTTTCGCCCGCACAGGCGGTTATCGATGATGAAATCATTTCGTACGTAAAGCGCTATCTGAGAGGCATTGAGTTTACTGAGGATACGTTAGCCGTAGAGGTCACACGCGAGGTTGGAATCTCAAACTCGTTTCTTGATCAGATGCATACCGCCACATATTTTCGAACTGAGTTCTTTGACCCTAAGATCCTTTTTCGGCAGACTCGAGAGCACTGGGAGAAAACAGGGAGCCGATCACTTGCAGAAAGGGCGGAAGAAAAGTCAAAGGAACTGATGGAAAATACTGTTAAAAAAGGACTCACGGAGGATCAGATAAACACGCTGGATGCGATGGTCAATCGGTTTCTAAAACAGGTATCGTAGGAGGAATAGATTCATTTTGTATTTTGTTTGGTTGACAGGATAAACAGGATATTATCGATATTCTTTTTAAAGACAAAACAAAATCCTCAAAATCCGGTAAATCCTGTCCAATTAAACCTCAATTTGGCTAAAATAAAAAGTGAATCTATTCCTTAATTCCGAAAAATAATCGAATGTAAGTAAATCCAGGTATATGCGTGTTTACATGATGTGACCCTGATTTCGAAGGTCATCGTCCTTGACAAAATCCGAGGGCGGGGATAGCGTAATATATTCTTATAGCACACTTGTTTGCGGTAAGATATTCCATAAAAGAAAGGTAAATACTGTATGAACCAACCATTGAAGATCGGGATTGTAGGAGCCGGATTTGCTGCCGCGTTCCATCTTCGCTCCTACCGCCAGGTTGCGGGCGTACCGGTGGAGGTGGCAGCCATTGCGGGCAAAACAAAGACCCGGGCGGAAAATCTGGCCAAAAAACATAATGTTCCTCGTTTCTATGATGATTACCGCTATATCTTGGATGATCCATCCATCCAGGTGATCGATCTGGTCGTCCCCAATGCCCTTCATCTGCCCATGGTCCTTGAAGCTGCCCAGGCCGATAAACATATCATTTGCGAGAAACCGTTAACCGGTTATTTCGGCCAGGGCGAGTCGGAGGAAAATGTTGGAGCGGTACCGAAGAAAAAGATGCTTGAGAAAGTTCAAGAAGACCTGAAAACGGTTTCTGAAGTTATGACTGCCCACCCGGTGAAATTCTGCTACGCCGAAAACTGGATCCACGCCCCGGCTTTCAGAAAAGGCCTGGAGCTTATCGAAAAGTGTTTTGTTTCCGGGAGCATTCTGGAGATAAGGGGGGATGAATCCCACAGCGGATCTCACGCTGAATATGCCAAATACTGGCGACATGCCGGTGGAGGCGCCATGGCCCGCTTGGGCGCACACCCCATCGCCTCAGGGCTTTTCCTCAAGCGGTATGAGGGAGAGAAAAAGTACGGTCGCCCCATACTAGCCAAAGAGGTCTGGGCGGATGCCACCGATCTCACCAAAACCGAAGCGTTTACCCATACCCAAAACAGCCCGCTGGTCACGGGGTGGCACGATGTGGAAACCTGGTCCCAGCTCACGGTAACCTTCACAGACGGGACCAAGGGCATATTCTTCGGCGCAGACAACCTGTTGGGTGGGATGGAATCCAACATGGACATCCGTTTGTCGAATTCCCGGGTCAAATTCGACCTCTGTCCGGTTCGAAACTGTCAGTTTTACACCGTGGATCCCACCCCCGTTGAAGACGTATATTTCAACGAAAAGCAGGAAACCAAGGCCGGTCTTTCTTTCCCCAACCCGGACGAGGAATGGACTCTGGGATATCCTCACGAAATCCAAGATTTTATGGAATCGATCGCTTTTGACCGGCAACCGCTCACCGGCTTGGATTTGGCCAAGCAACTCGTCGAGGTGCTCTATGCCGGCTATGTTTCATGTGAGGAAGGGCGGAGAGTCTCGCTGGAGTGAGACCCAAAACCGTATAAACATACTTTGGAGGGAACCATGAATACTTCTAACAAAGACGATCTTTTCCATCTGCCGGTACAAATCGGCGATGTTGAATTAAAAAACCCTTTTATTGTCGCGTCCGGTCCCACCGTCAAAAGAGTCGATCAGATAGAGCTTGCTGAAAAACACGGATGGGGAGCCGCCTCCATAAAACAGGCATTTAACCCATATCCTTACATCAATTATCAGCCCCGTTACCGCTGGTTAAAAAAGGAGAAGCTTCACACCTTTACCGCGGAATACCGCTTGGATTATGAAAATGGTCTTCGCCTGGTGGAAGCGGCAAGGAAGAAAACCAGGGAATTGGTCGTTATTGCCAACTACTCCTATGTTGAAGAAGGTTTAGAGGGTTGGCAGGAGAGTGCCCGGGGCTTTGAGGCCGCGGGTGCACAGATTCTCGAATTGAACTTTTGTTGTCCGAACATGTCTTTCAACGTGGATGTGCACAGCCAAGAAAGCGAAGAGGATCGACCCTCCTCGGGCGCGAGCATGGGCCAAGACGCCGATGCCGTTCGCGAGGTCGTGGAGAAAACCCGGGAAGTCACTGATCTGCCGATCATTGCGAAAATCACACCGGAAGGAGGCCGGATCGCCCAGGTCGCCAAAGCAGCCTATGGTGCCGGGGCGAATGCTGTTTGCGATGTGGCCAATCGCCTGGGAATTCCCCCTATCGATATCTGGAACTACAAAAAGTCCATTTACCCCCTTCAAGGTGAGAACACCATGGGGTGCCTCTCCGGGCCTTGGATCAAGCCACTCTCTCTGCGGGACGTTTATGAAATCCGAAATCTGGTGGGATCAGCCCCCCATATCATCGGAACGGGGGGAATTTCCTCGATGAAAGATGCCGTAGAAATGATGATGTGCGGGGCCGATACGATCGGCGTGTGCACGAAGACGATGATCAGCGGGTTTGGTTTCCTGGAAAAATGGATGAAATCCTTGAAGGACTACATGGACAAGATGGGATTCAAAAACGCAAAGGATATCCGGGATCTCCTCATCAAGGAAATCGCACCGGCGTCGGATTTGACGGTATGGGCGGGATATGCACAAGTGGATCCGGAAAAATGCAACGGCTGCGGTCTTTGCGTGGAGGTTGGACAATGCGATGCAATCATCCTAACGGATGCTACCGCTGAAATCAGCTCTGAGCTCTGTCAGGGCTGCCACACATGCATCGATATCTGTCCGAAACAGGCCATTCAGATGATTGATGAATACGCTGGCGCTTGACCCGTAATAAGGTTTTAGTATGTATTCCCATTTTTGTGGTTTTTTTACTCGGAATGGGTGTCAGGTTTCGGGTGTCAGAACCACCATTGGCTGGTGACGCGGCCAGTTTAATCGTCAAGAAACCGTGCCATTTTGGTGTAGTTTCATTCGACTTGTTAAGGGTTTTTCAACCCGGAACCTTGAACCGCTCAACCTAGTTTTCAGTAAATAACACTGGGGAACCATAAGACAAGCTGCGGGAAAAGTGCCAACAGCACGATTAGAATAATCGCTGGAATCAGAAAGGGAAGCGTGCCCATAAAGATGGTGGTTATCTCGTATTCAGGCACAACGCCGTTTAGGACAAAAAGGTTGAGGCCATAGGGCGGTGTCACCAGGCCAATCTCGGCAAGCACCACGTAAAGAACACCGAACCAGATTTTATCGAATCCTAAATCATTTATAATCGGAGCCACAAAGGGAAGGGTCAGCACCAGCATTGACAATGCGTCAAAGAAACATCCCAGGATGATATACATCACACAAATTGCAATCAATATCGTATATTTACTAAAGGGAAGACCCATCATAAAACCGGAAAACGCCTCCGTCAGCCCGATAAATTGAAAGACCTGGCCTAACATCCTGGCCGTAAACAGAACAAAAGCAATCATCGAAGTGATTGTTACCGCCGTCCACATGCTGTTCAATAATGCTCGGAAGGTCATTCGACGATAAATGATGGCCATAATTAGGCTGATGAGAGCGCCCAATGCCGCAGACTCGGTCGGTGTCATGATCCCGCCGAAGATGGTGCCGAGCACCAGTGCGATGATTCCCAGAAAAGGCAACAATTCTAACAAGGCCTTTGCCCTTTCTTCGATGTTAGCCCTGGGTATGGTTGGCGCTAATTTAGGGTTGCGTATCACCATTATGGTGACGGTTAAAACCAATAGAGAGGCCAGAATAATCCCGGGGATCATGCCGCCGGCGAAGAGTCGGGCCACAGAGACATCCTGCCAGCCGGCATAAACAATCAAGATGACGCTGGGTGGAATGAGAACACTCAACGTTCCGGAAATGGCGATGGCTCCCAGGGATAGCTTGATATCATAGCCCACCTTTTTCATTTCCGGAAAGCAAATCTTGCCGAAGGTGGCGACTGCTGCCAGGCTGGAGCCTGAGATGGCTCCAAAGATGGCGTTGGCAACGATGACGCTTGAGGCCATGCTTCCGGGCAGATTGCCGAATATTTTTTCAGCCCCACGGAAAAGAGAACCAATAATTCCCGTGTTGGAAAAGATAGCCCCCATAAAGACGAAGAGCGGAATGGCGGTAAACGTGAAGTTGTTCATAATTTCGAAGGCGGCTCGGGCAAAGTAATCCAATGGTTGTCCTACGAAAAGAACCAATCCCAGCCCCGCCACGATCCCCATTGCCGGTGCGATTTCAACCCCCAACGCTAAGAGAAGAACAAGGCCTCCAAGAAGAATAAGTGTCATTATGGCGAGACTCATTTGGATTGCCTCTCTACATTTTCACCGGCACGAATCTTTACGATTACTTGGGCAATCTCAACCGGAAGCGTCAGGGTGAGCAGTAAGAAACCGATAAAAACCGTCAATTGGGGCCAAAATAAAGGGAAGGTTAGCCAGGTATCCGATCTCAAATCTATTTGCAGCGCATAGATGATCATTTCGTATCCGGCATGGGTAATTCCGACCATGAAGACGAAAATCATTATTAACACCATTAGCCTTATCCAGCTTGCTACTTTTGGGGGCAATCGGCTCACCAATAATGTAATCCGGACATGTCCTCCTTGCCTCCATGTATAAGCGAGACCCAAATATGAAAGCGCAACGAGCATATACGCGCTGAACTCATCCGCGACCATGGCTGGATCATGGAGCACGTATCTCATAAATACTTCCACAGCAACCAGCGTCATCATTAACGGCACCAGCCACCCTGATAGATGGCCAAAAAAATTCGCGATTTTTTCGATGAAGGTACTAACCTGTTTCACCCTCTATTCCTTTGGTCCGATAATCTATACTCCTCCGGGGTAGCCTATTTTATGCAGGGGAGGTATTGACCGAAAGCCATCCCAACGTCACCGTTTGAACGGCTTTCGGTGCGAATGTAATGCAGTCCATGGAACGGGGTGGAAAGATACCCCGCTGAGATACTCAAACCTTAGAATACCATAGGCCAATCGTTACAGCCGTTTTTCAACAATCCTTGCCGGTTATTTTGCCATCATCACTTTTGCGCCACTGGCATATTCGGCAGCGATGGACAGGACTTCTGTGCCGTGCGGACCGGCACGATCAAGCCACTTTTGAATCACGGGCTTTACAAGCTCTCTGGCCTTTTCCACTTCTTTCTGATCGGGCTTAACCAATTTTAGGCGGCTGACCTTTACGCCGATTTCCGATTCATACTCCTCAATCTTTGATGCAAAGGCGGTTTGCCCCTGCATCTCTCGGCCGGTATCCAGAAGTATTTTTTGCAGATCAGGCGGCAAGGCGTCAAATTTCTTTTTGTTGACGATCAACATGCCGGGGAATACCGATTGTACCCTCCAGAGACTGACATGAGTGCTCACATCCGGCAGCCCGAAACCCAAGCCCCAACCGCGAGAGGTTTGAATCGCGTCCACGGTTCCCCTTTGCAAGGCTTCAAGTATTTCCGTAGTGGCCATCGTTAGAGGTGAGGCGCCCATCAATTTCAGGGCGAGTGTAGGGATTAGACCCGCTGTTCTGATTTTCAGGCCTTTGAAATTGTCCAAGGTGGTAAGCGGTTTTTTAGCAAATATGCCGTCAAGGGCTTCAGCGCCGATATCCGCAATTTTTACCAACCCTTTCTCACCGAAGGATTTACTATCGATCGCCACCATTCTGGGATCGTTCAGAGCGGCCTCGTATTCGAATATGTTATCCCAAAAGAAAGGGAGTGCCAAATCCCAGAGGGGAAAGGTACCGCTGAGCCATGGGGTTCTTTCCCAGCCCATTTCAACCCTGCCGGCCATTACGGCGTGGATGACCTCCTTCGGGGGATACAACCCCATTTTCGTTTTGAGGATAAAACGTCCTCCGGATCTTTTTTCCAGCAGTTTTTGAAAACGTGGATAGGGGTAAAATGTCCATGAATTGGCTGCCGGTCCGGGGTTTGTGGCAAGTGTCCAGGTGACTTTTTCCGTTGACGCGGCATCGACGCTCACTACCTGCATCGACACGATTAATACCAATACCAAACCGAAATTTCCAAGGATCCTCCAGAATCTGTTTCTTTTCATTACCATTGCTCCTTTCAGAAATTAATTATCGATAATAACGGCGAAGTTTACCAGGAATTTGCTCTGTTGAATTATCGGCAACGAGTATATTGGCCTATCAAGGACCTGTCAAGCATCCTTCTCTCCGTGCCATGTTAACGTCAAAGTTCACATTAACCCAAGCAAATAAAGGCAAATTTCCTCCACAATAGTGGGAAGAAAGAATCGATGCACGCGAAAGATCCCATGCTATCAAGAAAAGGTTTGTTCCCTTTGCCAAAGCACGGGGCGTCTAAATTCCGGTTGTGCAGTGTGAACCATCGGCTTGTGGTCGAATCCGGATAATAGTTTGACTCTCCAGGATACCGGAAAAGGAAAAAATTAGAATGTTGAGCGGATTGCTATCATTCTACCAGGAGTGTGGTGAGCGACCTTTATAGCCTTTTCTTGGCGAACACTCGTCCAGAATGAGTTTTTAAATAACGTTCAAAATCTACGGCTTTCTGACGATCCGCGAAAGCGAGAGCCGTTTTAATTTTCCAAGGTTTGTACTTGGATGTGTGGGGATTCTTACCGGAGTTATGGTCTCTTAACCGATCGTTTAGATTTTCCGTAAATCCAACGTAAAATCGGTTTGGATATTTATTCGACTTTAAAATGTAGACGTAATAAAAAGATTCACTATTATTCAATCGTTCTGCTCAAATTAACCTGATCACGATAAATCGTTTCAGATTTAGATATTACATATGAATCATTTAATCAATTATGGCGTGCCGAGCCGAAGCATGTATAGAAGCGGTGGCCCGTCTTCGTCCTACGGACTACGCCGCGGCAGCCTTCGCTTTCCGTTGCACTCCAAGCGAAGGCTGGTGGAGGCGGCGGGAGTCGAACCCGCGTCCGAAAATATTCCACACAGGCATCTACATACTTATTCTGAATTTTAGTTTTTGTCTTTCAGGTCTCCTTCAGACCAGATGCCTGAAAGCTTAGCCCACTTAATTTTGCTGACCCTATCGCAGGCGCTTAGGGTCGGCTATCCTGCTAGTCGACGCCCTTGCCGGGCCCGCAGGAAGTGCCCGGTAGGACGCTGGCCTAAGCGGCCAGAGCGTAGTTATAATCGTCTGCGATTATATTTAGTTCCCGCCATTTTTACGAGCCGACAGGAGCTCGGTATGCAGCCTGAATTTCTTTATCCCCGTCGAAGCCGTTTCGCCCCCAAAGTTTGAAGAAATCGAAATACGAATTTCGAAATCCGGTGGGATTTATTTAAAAGAACAATTATTTCGGAATTTTAAGTCAAATCGGCAACTTTGTCAAGTTTTTAATTTAACCGCAGACCCACCCTGTTGAATGATGAATTTTGTCAAACCATCAGCAGGTAAGGCGCCTAATAGTTGCTCGTATACTGCTTTCTGGTTCGCTCCATTTCCCGCTGTTCGTCTCGGCGCCGGATGGCTTCCCGTTTGTCGTATTTGCGTTTCCCCGTGCCCAAAGCCAGGGATATTTTGATTTTCCCTTTTTTAAAGTAAACCTTCAGCGGCACTAGCGCTGACCCTTTTTCGTTGACCTTGCCATAGAGCCGCTTGATTTCTCGTTTGTGAAGCAACAATTTTCTCGGCCGCAAGGGATCGTGGTTGTCATAGTGGGCGAAGGGGTAGGGGCTGATATGCATCTGGTACACAAACACCTCGCCGTTTTTTATCCTGGCATAGGCGTCTTTTAAGTTAACACGCCCCAACCGAAGGGATTTGACTTCGGTTCCTTTTAAAACCATGCCGGCTTCAAATTCGTCTTCGATATGATAATTGTGCCAGGCTTTGCGGTTTTTAGAAATGATTTTGATATGTTCTGACACCAATTTTGTCTCACAATCCGGTTAAATATGGAGGCTTCTTCACGCGGCGAGCATTTTATCAGACAGGATGCTTCCGTAAACATCCCTCATAAAATCGGTGATCTCTTTTGCCGTCGTCTTTTTTAGGGCTTCTTCCATCAGCTGCTGAGCATCTTTCGTTCGCATGGATCGAATCATGGTCTTGACAGCGGGAATCGCCTGCGGATTCATACTCAACTCGTTGATGCCGAGACCTAAGAGTATGGGAATATGAAACGGGTCTCCTGCCATCTCACCACACATTGCCATTTTGACGTCTTTTTCTTTCGCGACATCAGCCACATGCTTCAGCATTCTCAGGATCGCTGGGTTCAAGGGATGATACAGGTGTGCAACCTCTCGATTTCCCCTGTCGATAGCAAGGGAGTATTGAATGAGGTCGTTGGTCCCGATACTGAAAAAATCGACTAAATCGGCCATGGCATCGGCCATGACAACCGCCGACGGGACCTCTATCAAAATACCGACTTCGATACCCGATTGATAGATTATGCCCTCTTTGTCCAAGGAATCGGCAGCTTCTTTCAACAGCCGTTTTGCTTCATGGATTTCGTCGCAACCTGAAATCATCGGGAACATAACCCGTACGTTTCCATGCACAGCGGCTCTGAGAATAGCACGGAGTTGAGTTTTAAAAATATCAGGTTTTTTCAAGCAGTAGCGAATGGCTCGAAGTCCAAGGGCCGGGTTCTCCTCTTCAGAATTTGATGCGTTCTCCAGGGCTTTATCCCCGTTGATATCGAGGGTACGGATTGTTACCGGTTTTGGTGCCATCACCTCAATGACGTCTCTATATTTATCAAACAATTCATCTTCTGTTGGAAAATCCGGACGGTTCATATATTGAAATTCCGTCCGATACAGCCCGATACCATCACCGCCATGATCGATGACAGATACGATTTCTTCAGGCAGTTCGATATTCCCCATCACCACCAGTCGGAACCCGTCTAAGGTTTCTGCCGGCAGGTAACTGGAGCGGGTCATGGCTGCGTGGTGTTCTTCGAACTGAATCTTTCGCTCTTCATACTCGATGAGTGTTTTTTCGTTGGGATGAATAATGACGATTCCGGCAGAACCATCTAGGATGATGAGATCGTCATTTTTGATCAGTTCCGTGGCGTTACCGAGGCCCATAATGGCCGGAATCTCCAACGTTCGGGCAATGATTGCCGAATGAGACGCTTTTCCACCTCGATCCGTGACAAAACCCTTAACGCGATCGACTTGTATCTGGCTGGTATCTGCCGGTGAGAGGTCGTTTGCAACGAGGATAACACGTTTATCAATTTCCGCAATGTTTACGGTATCCGCTCCGGTTAAGCTTCTGATAATTCTGTCAGATACTTGAACGATATCGGTGGATCGTTCTTTAAGGTAAGGATCCGATATGGTTTCAAACATCGACCGGATGGTTGACACAACATTTTTTAGCGCCCACTCTGCATTGACCTGATTATTTCTGATGGTTTCGATGGTTTTGCCGTATAACATTTTGTCCTTGAGCAGAACCATGTGCGTCTCAAGAATATAGGCATGTTGGCGAAACACTTCAGGGGTTTTTTCAATGATTTCATGGAGCTCATCGGTTGCCGTCTTTACCGCAGCCTTGAATCGGTTGATTTCCGTTACCAGGTTCTTTTCCTCAATGGAATACTTTTGAACGACCTCCACACCTTCTGTATCCACCAGGTATGCCTTGCCGATACAGATGCCGGGGGATGCATCGATTCCGGTTAAAATGGTTTCCTGTTGCGTTTTATTTGACATCTTCACCAAACCCGCTTTCAATGAGTCTTTGAATATTGTTTAAAATTCTCGTATCTGAGGGGTCATCGATTTCTATCGTGATCTTGGATTCTTTTTCACATGCGAGTGTTAGGATATCCACCACGCTGGACGCATCCACTCGATTTCCGTCTTTTGTGATCCAAACATTCGATGTGGCGTCTTGGGCAATTTTCGATATCAATGCGGCAGACCTTGCATGAAGGCCGAGTTCATTTACGATAACAGCCTCCGTCGATAATGTGTTCCTGTTATTTATCAAAGTTCGATACTCATGATGAAAAATTATTTTAATGTAACAATAAGTGCCTAATTTGTCAATGTGTTTTCATTGACAAGAATGCGCGCAGCTGTTAGAGAAAATCCCTATCGGTCGTTGGTATCCCTAAGTATTACATGTGTTTTGTCCTAATGATTGACCGGACGATTGATGTGAGGGTGTATTGTTAGAGTCAATGGGTTTAAAGCTCATGTGAATCTGTAAACGTTCAAAATATAATTGACAAATTTGGAATTATAGCTATAACATAACTACCATACGCGAGTGGGCACGTGTTTTGTCATACCTTTGTTCGCCTTCTGTCTATGTCCGTACAACATGTAATATCCACGTTACAGGTAAGGTACGCCCTTTGTTGACAGAGTGATAACAAAGCGAATCGGCTTTTTGATTTTCTTTTTTTTTATTTAAAAACAACCGGATAGCCAAGATTTAGGGAGTTTGAAGGATTGAACGCATCGAATACGTCTAAAAATAGCGATATTCTCCTTGAGCTCGAGGATATTCATATGTCCTTTGGGAAGGTAACGGCATTAGCCGGTGTGAGCTTGCAGATTCGAAAAGGAGAGATCCATTCGGTTATCGGTCCCAATGGGGCGGGTAAAACCGTAATGATGAACTGTGTTAACGGCCTTTATCGACCGCAGCAAGGCGAGATCTATTTTAAGGGAAAAAACATCAATCAGGTGAGACCCTATGAACGGGCGAAGCTTGGGATATCCAGAACATTTCAGAAAGTGGAAGTTTTTGGGGGAATGACGGTTCTCGATAACATTCGTCTCGGTCGTCATATCCATCTAAAATCAGGTATTCTTTGTGGCGCCGCGTATATAGGGAAAACGGCTCGAGAAGAGATTGCACATCGGAAATTTATTGAGGAAGAAATAATCGATCTTTTGGAAATCGAACACATCCGGAACAGACCGGTAGGCATGCTTCCCTATGGGCTTCAAAAGCGGGTTGAACTGGGTCGCGCCCTTGCCCTTGAACCGGAGTTGCTTATTCTTGATGAACCTTTAGCTGGACTGAATCTGGAAGAAGTGGAAGATATGGCTCGGTTTATTCTCGATATCAATGAAGAGAAGCGCTGGCAAGTAACTTGTCTGTTGGTGGAGCATGACATGGGTGTGGTGATGGATCTATCCGATCGCGTGTTTGTGCTCAATTTCGGTCATATGATTATGGATGGCACGCCTGAGGAAGTCCAGCAAAACCCTGAAGTGGTCAAAGCGTATTTGGGGGAAGAGGATTTATATGCGTCACGAAAATAAACGATATCCCAACAAAATTGAGATTGCACCGGAACTGACCATTCCAAAACTTTTCTATCAACAGGCGACAAAATTTGGCAACAATCGTGTTGCCATGCGCGAGAAAGAGTTCGGCATCTGGCGCCCAATTACCTGGCAGGATTATCTGGGCAACGTCAAATACACGGCTTTGGGGCTCATCAGTCTGGGCTTGGAAGACGGCGACAAAGTTTCCATGATCGGCGACAACCGGCCCGAAGGGCTGTGGGCGGAGATGGCCACCCTGTGCGCCAGAGGGGTGGGGGTGTGGTTGTTTCAAGACTGCCTGATTGATGAGGTCAGATACATTATCGATCACTCGGATACCCGCTTTTTATTCGGTGAAGGCCAGGAGGAAGTCGATAAGGCCATGTCCATCTTCAATGAATGTCCAAAATTACAGAAGATCATCTGGGATGACCCCAAAGGCATGCGAGATTATGATCAGGATTATTTGATCAGTCTCAAAGAGGTTCAACAGCTGGGCCGGGAACTCGAAAAAGAAAAACCGCACCTGTTCGAAGAAGTGATTAACAAGGGCCACGGCGAAGAAGTGGCCCTACTCTTTTACACTTCGGGTACGACGGCCCTGCCCAAGGGGGCCTTGCTTTCTCATAATAACATGCTGACCATGGGACAGCACCTGATGGCGGTCGATCCGTGCAAGGATACAGATGATTATGTTTCATATCTGCCCTTTGCCTGGATCGGCGAGCAGATGATGTCGATTTCCTGCGGTCTGCAGATTGGATATACCATCAATTTTCCCGAAGATCCGGAAACCGCCCAGCAAAACATCCGGGAAATCGGACCTCATGTGATGTTTGCACCACCGCGTATGTACGAACAGATGACCCGAACGGTGCAGGTCAAGTACCTGGATGCCACCTGGATTAAACGCAAGCTGTATGAGTTTTCAACCTATGTGGGATATAAAGTCGCCAATCTGAAATTCGATAAAAAGCCGGTGCCGTGGTATTGGCGGCTTCTTGAGTGGCTGGCGTCGGTCATCGTTCAGAAAAAACTCAAGGATCATCTCGGCCTATCCCGAGTACGCAATGCTTATACCGGTGGAGCGGCCATGGGGCCGGACCATTTTCGCTTCTTTCACGCCCTGGGTGTCAATTTAAAGCAGATTTACGGCCAAACGGAAGTGGCCGGAATCTCGGTGGTTCACCGCAGCGGCGACATCAAATTTGATACCGTCGGACATCCCATACCCGAGACAGAGGTGAAAATTTCCGATGACGGCGAGATTCTCACCCGCAGCTCTTCTGTTTTTATAGGATATTATAAAAATCCGGAAGCCACGGAAAAAACCTTGCGGGATGGCTGGCTGTATTCGGGCGACAGAGGGTTTATTGATGATGACGGTCACTTGGTGGTTTTCGACCGCACCAAGGACGTCTTCACGTTAAAGGACGGCAAACCGTTTGCCCCCCAGTACCTGGAAACCCGCCTGAAGTTTAGCCCCTATATAAAAGATTCATGGGTGATCGGCGACAAGAAAGATTACATCAGTGCCGTGTTGTGCATCGATTATGCGGTGGTGGGAAAATGGGCGGATGAAAAGAAGCTTAACTACACGAGTTACCAGGAACTTT
>JAHEHB010000453.1 GCA_024644775.1 Deltaproteobacteria bacterium | reverse complement strand
AAATGCCGTGGGGAGACCGGCTCGAGGCACAGAACCCTGTTTGGATTATCTCAGGGAAGAAGGTGCCGCTATGACAATTTCCAGGCACCCCGTCATTTTTACCGGTGCAGGTCCAGGAGACCCGGAATTGATCACTGTCAAAGGGCAACGGGCTTTGATGGAAGCAGATCTGGTTATCTATGCCGGTTCTCTTGTTCCTGAGGCCCTTTTGCAATGGACCCCACCTGGAGCGACCCTGCTGAACAGTGCATCGATGCATCTTGAGCAAATTGTTGAAACAATGACCCACGCTTACAAAGAAGGCAAACGTGTCGTGCGGCTGCATACCGGCGATCCGAGTCTCTATGGCGCCACCTTTGAGCAGATGCTGGAATTAGACAAACGCGATATACCCTATCGTGTGATACCCGGGGTTACCGCCGCCTTTTCGGCTGCTGCGGCTTTAGGCATCGAGTTTACCGTGCCTGAAATTTCACAAACGCTGATAATTACGCGAATGGCGGGCAGGACGCCGGTCCCTGAAACAGAATCACTGAATTCGTTAGCCAACCACAAGGCATCCATGGCGATTTATTTAAGTATGAAGCTTGTAAACCAGGTGGCGCCGATACTTCGAAAAGCGTACGGAGATGAGGCACCCTGCGCGGTCGTTTTCCGTGCGAGTCAGCCCGGGCAAAAGATAATCACCACGCAGCTAAAACATCTTGCCCGTCGGGTGAAAGAAAAAAATATCACACGCCAGGCACTGATTCTCGTTGGAAAGGTGCTGGATGTGCGGAAAGAAAGTGTTGAACATAAGTCAAAGCTCTATGATAAAGCGTTTAGCCACGGCTATCGAAAAAACGAGTAAAAATCGTAATGACCGGTAACGATAAAAATGACACGATCGCTGTTTGGGCGATTACTCCCAATGGGGTAAAAATTGCCCGAAAAATCGCATCGGTAATGCCGACGGCGGATGTATATCTTTCTACAAAACTCAAAACGTCTTATCACGAAGCCATTTTTTTTGATAACTTGTCTGATTGGTTAGCAAAGCAGTTTAATTCCTATGGCGGACATATTTTCATTATGGCGACCGGCATCGTGGTTCGCTCCATTGCCTCTCTCATTTGCCACAAAACAATTGATCCTGCAGTGGTTGTCGTCGACGAATTCGGTCAGCATGCCATCAGTCTGTTGTCCGGACATATCGGCGGTGCCAATCTGTTATCACAGGAAGTGGCCGCATCCATCGGTGCAAAGCCGGTGATCACCACGGCTACGGATCTTCATAAGCTACCGGCCATCGATATGCTTGCAAAAGAAGCCGGTCTTTTTATCGAAAACCCGAACGCGATAAAATCGGTAAATGCGGCGTTTATACGTGGTAAGAAGATAACCTGTCATGATCCCTATGGCTTTATTTGCAGCAAAATCCCGGAGAATTTTCAATTAGAACTCAAGACAGCCGAGACATTCGATTCAAGGGCGGAGAACACACAGGGAGATGTACCTGGGGTATTTGTGGACGATCGGGTGGTTGAGCTACCTCCCGATATTCTGATATTGCGCCCTCAATCGCTGGCTGTCGGGATCGGATGCAATCGAAATACACCGATGGAAGAGCTACAATCCAGTGTGTATGAGGTTCTCGATTCATATCAACTCTCTGCAGACAGCCTCATTTGCCTTGCCACCATCGATATTAAAAAGGATGAACTCGGTCTATTGGCGTTTTCGAAAGATTTTGAGATTCCGCTTCGATTTTTTAACAAAGAAGAACTTAAACAAGTGAAGCGTATAAAGACCCCGTCTTTTATCGTGGAAAAACATGTTGGAGTAAAGAGTGTATGCGAAGCAGCAGCCATCCTCGCCACCGAGCAGGGAGAATTGATCGTACCCAAACAGTCAACACCGAATGTAACCGTGGCCATTGCCAGAAAATCCTTTATATTGTCGGCATTGGCCCTGGAAGTTTGAAGCACTTAACACAGCGCGCCGTTGAAGTGCTTCAATCTGTGGAAGCGGTGGCAGGATATACGACGTATATCGATTTGATACGACCCTTAGTAAAAGACAAACACCTTATCGTTACGCCGATGACAAAAGAGGTTGAGCGGGTTCAGGCGGCCATAGATATTGCACTGCAAGGACGGCCCTGTGCGATTGTGTCGAGTGGAGATCCTGGGATTTATGCAATGGCCGGGCTCGTATTCGAGATATGCAACGCAACTAATTTGTGTATTAGATCCACTTCCCGTGTGGCGGAGGGAAAAAGCGATTCTTCAGTGCTCGAGGTTGAAGTAATTCCGGGAATCCCGGCGCTTTGTTCCGGGGCATCTCTGCTCGGTGCGCCGCTTACCCATGATTTCGCCACGATTAGTCTTAGCGATTTACTGACACCATGGGACATTATCGAGCAACGCCTCCGAGCCGCCGCCTCCGCCGATTTTGCGATCGTATTGTACAACCCAAAAAGTAAACGACGGCGCCGACAGCTAGAAAGGGCTCAGAAAATAATACTTCAATACAGGGATGAGAGAACTCCTGTGGGAATTGTAACCGGTGCCATGCGAAAAGAACAACGTGTTGACATCGTTCCGTTGGCGGATCTGCTTCAGGTACCTGTCAGTATGCAGACGACGGTGTTTATTGGAAGCAGTGCTTCTTTTGAGTATCTCGATTACATGGTTACCCCCAGAGGATATTCGGATAAATATGTGCTGGATAAAACTCGGGAGTAACGGAGTCAGTGTTTTGTATTTGGTGTTTAGTATTCGAACAAACTGATATGGCGCCATATATTTGAGTTTTGAATATCGAATATCGAACAAGGAATCTAGAACCGCAGAAGTTATAGAAAAACTTCGAAAATCGACACTTGTCCGCCTTTGGAGGATTTATTGTTCAGTATTCTGCGGTTCAAAAATAATCCTAAGTTTTAATATATTACAAATATGAGAGATGTATTCTGAGAATGAACTGGTAAAAATCTGAATACGAAACACGAAAAACTAGATGAATTCGTCAATACTTACCGTATGAAAACGAAAAAAGAAAAACTTTGCTATAAAGAAAACAGTAATCTCGCGCCTTGCGTTGCCATATTTGGAACCGGATCGGATGTGGGAAAGAGCATTATCACCACGGCCTTGTGTCGCATATTTCTTAAGAAAGGTGTCCGTGTCGCCCCATTTAAAGCACAGAATATGTCCAATAACTCGGGTGTCACGCCAGAGGGTCTTGAAATGGGGCGTGCACAAATCGTGCAGTCCGAGGCCGCTAAAATACCTCCCCAGGTGGACATGAATCCCATATTGCTCAAGCCCACCAGTGAAATCGGCTCCCAGATCGTGTGTCTTGGAAAAGCCATCGCAAACAGCACGGCAGGTGAATACCACTTGAAAAAAGAAACGCTCTTTACAACTGCCGCGGACGCCCTGATTCGACTGCGTAGAACATACGATCTTATCATTATGGAGGGGGCGGGTTCATGTGCCGAAGTCAATTTGATGCCCCATGATATTGTAAATTTCCGTATGGCGGATGTTGCCGATGCAGCGGTTGTTCTCGTTGGTGATATTCACAGAGGGGGGATATTCGCTCAGATCGTTGGAACCTTGGAATGTCTCCCGACGACGCTTCGAGATCGAATCGCGGGATTCATCGTCAATCGATTCAGAGGCGATATTCAGTTATTTCGGGATGGAGTGGATTGGATAGAGAAAAAGACGGATAAAAAGGTATTTGGTGTTCTTCCCTGGTATCATCACTTTACCATCGAGGCTGAAGATTCAGTGGTGATTGAAACCCCGAAGGCTGTTTCCATCAGCCGTGCCAAAGGTCCGGCGATTGCGGTTATCCGGACGCCACATATCTCCAATTTTACGGATTTTGATCCCCTTTCCGGTATTGACGACATGCACCTATACTTCGTTGAGAAAGTCCAAAATCTCTCGATGTTTTCGGCAGTGATTTTGCCTGGTTCGAAAAATACGCGGTTTGATTTAAACTGGCTAAAGCAAACCGGGTGGGCAACACAACTGACGGCTTACGCGCAAAACAACGGCCACATTTTGGGGATCTGCGGTGGATATCAGATGCTGGGACAGGTGGTTCACGATACCGAAGGTCTGGAGGGAACGCCGGGATCCACCGAAGGGTTGTCGCTGCTTCCGGTTGAGACCTTTCTAAGGGCCCCTAAAACAACTACCTGTACACGATTTTCTTGGAACGACACTCAGGGAAGTGGATATGAAATTCATATGGGACAGACAAAACGGTTCGGTGGTGCCCCTGTGTTTCATGTACATGAACGAAACAGCGAAATCTGTGATGACCCAGAGGGCTGTACCGCTGAGAACA
>JAHEHB010000452.1 GCA_024644775.1 Deltaproteobacteria bacterium | reverse complement strand
GATTGCCATCCCCCATGAACCGCTCGTCGCTTTTTCCGCCGGCATCGTCGCTTTCGTGGTGCTGCTAACCACGACACGAGGTGAAACCGAAACATGGTTTTTGTCTTCCTGGGATTTTGCCAAACAGATCATGCCGCTGCTGCTTGCCGGTGTTTTAGTCGCCGGTCTTTTGTTGGGCCGTCCAGGTTCCGAAGGATTAATTCCCTCGAAGTGGGTCGCCGGCCTGGTGGGAGGAAATACATTGTGGGCCAACCTGTTTGCGTCGGTGGTAGGCGCTTTTATGTATTTTGCCACGCTAACTGAGGTACCGATTCTGCAGGGTCTCATCGGTGCGGGAATGGGCAAGGGGCCGGCTCTATCCCTGTTGTTGGCAGGCCCGGCGTTGAGCCTTCCCAATATGCTGGTGATCCGTGGCATATTGGGGACTAAGAAAACGATCGCTTTTGTCAGTCTAGTGGTGGTGATGGCGACCATCAGCGGATTAATTTTTGGCCATATCTCCAAATAGAGTTTAGAAAGCCCATAACACGTTGTTGCAAATTACATAAAATCAGAAAAGGAGATCGCTATGGATATCAAAGTCTTAGGGCCGGGTTGCCCCAAATGTCATCAAACCGAAAAAATCGTTAAAGAGGCATTAAGTGAAGCCGGTGTTCAAGCTTCTGTTGCGAAAATCACCGACACGATGGAAATCGCCGGATATGGGGTTTTTGGCACACCGGCGGTTGTTGTGGACGGCGAGGTGAAAAGCGTCGGGAAGATACCCTCTAAAAATGATGTCAAATCCTGGATCAGTTAGGAAAATTTGGTTTTATTATTAATGTTCATATACATGCACATCACGTTGTGGAAACGGTATGTTGATACCCTCAGCGTCGAACCGTTTTTTAACAGCCTCCGTGGTATCAAAATAAAACCCCCAATAATCGTCTGCAGACGTCCATGCTCTAACCACAAAATTGACGCTACTATCTGCCAGTTCCGATACGGCCGTCATCGGTGCAGGATCTTTTAAAACACGTTCGTCTTGGTCGATTATCTCATTGATGACCCGCCGGGCTTTATCGATGTCATCACCATAGCCAATGCCAAAAACCATATCAACCCGTCGCGTCCCTTTTGTTGTGTAATTTGTAATATTATCTCCCATGATTTTTGAGTTTGGGACAATAATCGTTTTGTTATCCGGTGTGTTGAGTTGAGTCGTAAAAACCTGTATATCTTCAACGGTACCGGCAACACCGGCACCCTCGATAAAATCACCCACTTTAAAAGGCTTGAAGATAATCATAAGAACGCCCGCTGCGAAATTTGATAGCGACCCCTGAAGTGCCAATCCAATCGCCAGGCCGGCTGCACCCAGCACGGCAATAAAGGAGGCTGTTTGAATACCTAACTGATTCAAGGCGGCTACAATTACAAACGCCAATAAAGCAACATAGCTCAAATTACCAATGAAAGAGACGAGTGTCTCTTCCACCTCGCTTCTGACCATGACTTTCTTGATGAAATTGGTTACCCCTCTGGCTACCAATCGGCCCAAAAGCAAAATCACGATTGCGGCGATTACCCTGATTCCATAAATCGTAAGTAATTCGTAAATCTTTGAAGTTAAATTCGACAAATCCATATATTCCCTCCCTTCTGCAATGATAACTCCTGTAGATGTTCATATGAAAAATAGGGATTTTAACGCTTTAATCCGCCGGCGGTCACAATATTCGATGGGGTCATCACAGATCCAAGAGGGGTTCCAGAAGCAAACCTCTCAAAATCAATCGACTCGGCTTGCGTCCCCGGAACCATACAGAATAGGAATATCAATATATACGGTAATAATGAAAACCTTTTCATTGCTTCCTCTTTCCTTTTTGTTGATTGATATTCGATTAATATGAAAAAAGATTTAATCTGATATGGTTCAAAATCTAGTTTATTCAAAAAGTCAAGTTTTTTTTAAAAAATTTCAAAAAAATTAACACATAAACGAACGGCAAAGTAACAATCTGTCAGTATTTATTAGTGCATGATAATAAGATGAACAGCATTGATATATAAAAAATATATTTATAAAATTTCATGCCTTTAGGATTTCTTTTTCATATTATTATGAAAAAAATTATACAGTTCTCTTTGCAAATGAAATAAATTGTGAATTTTAAGATCAAAGGAAATTTTTTAAATCGTATTACCTGCGGCGCTGTTATCTTGACATGTTGTTCAACTTTTTTGTAGTTTGCATCTGACGATAAGATTCCAAAAGATTGGGTTATCTTATAAGGTTATTGTTGACGGCAGCTATAAGGAGAAAACTCATGAAATCAAAAGCAGCTGTATTGTTTGAAGTAGGGCAGGGATTAACGCTCTGCGACATCGATGTGGAAGATCCCCAGAAAGGTGAAATATTGGTTCGCATGGCAGCCGGCGGTATTTGCCACAGCGATCTGCACATCATGACCGGCCATCTCATTGCGTCATTACCGTCTGTACTTGGACACGAGGGATCGGGAATCGTGGAAAAAGTGGGACCCGGTGTAACCTCGCTGAAACCCGGGGATCATGTGATTCCCCTCTGGCGTCTCTCGTGTGGCGTTTGCGAATACTGCAGTGATGGACGTCCGGCACTTTGCCCTGAGGGAACCCAGATCCGGATGACCGGACGCTTTTTGGATGGCAAAACCCGGTTTAAGCTCGATGGCCAAGACATTAAGCATTTTGCAGGCGTCTCAACGTTTTCTGAATTTTCCATCATGCCGGCAGCCCAGGCGCTTAAGATCCCAGACGATTTTCCGCTTGATATCGCATGCATACTCGGTTGTGGTGTAATCACAGGAGTGGGGGCTGTTTTTAACTGTGCACGCGTAAAGCCCGGAAGTAACGTTGCGGTGTTTGGTGCCGGAGGCATTGGGCTCAATATTATTCAGGGTGCTGCAATCGCGGGTGCCGAAAAGATCATTGCGGTCGATATTCTTGAAAACAAACTGGAATTTGCGAAGCTGTTCGGTGCGACCCATCTGGTGAATGCTTCCACGCAAAATGCGACCGAACAAATAAAGGAGCTGACTGGCGGCGGCGCCGATTATGCATTTGAGGCCGTCGGATCACCTGAAATCTTGCGTCAAACATACGATTCTGTGGACAAACGGGGTATGGCCATTGCCGTTGGGGTAACCCCAATGACAACCGAGGTGACCGTACCTATCATGGCCCTTGTTTTTGAGGAAAAAATACTAACCGGGTCCCTGTATGGCTCTGCCCGCCCATGGATAGATATCCCCAAATTAATTTCGTTGTATAAAGCCGGAAAATTGAAGCTAGACGAGCTTTTAACACGGCGCTACCCATTCGAACAAATTAACGAGGCGTTTGAAGCACTGGAACGGGGAGAAGTCGCCCGGAGTATCGTGACGTTCTAAGTTTGACGGTTTCGAAAAAAATCGAAAAACATGTCTTTGTATTGCAAATGTGAGAGATGAATTCTTAGAATGAGCCAGTAATAATATAGGCTGCTTCCAAGACTACGCTTGGAAGAAGTGACCCCTTCGGGGTAGCCGTTTTCTTTCAATGGGCGATACTCGAAACTTGATACTTGAAACCTGGGAAAGGTATTCTTTCGATTTCAAATAGATCCGATCCGTTCTTATCCAGTTTCCAGTTTCAAAATTCCAGTTTCTTTTCAAAATTATAACGAATTCACAGACAGAAGCGTCCATAAGACAAAAGAGATAAGTGAAAGTATCCATACTCGAAATTAAAAATCTAAGAATCGAATTTCCAACCCGCCGGGGTACCTTGGTGGCGGTGGATGATATTTCCTTACACATCGATTCAGGGGAGGTCCTGGGAGTTGTTGGAGAATCCGGGGCAGGCAAATCGCTTACCGGAATGTCCATCATCGGTTTGTTGGAACCACCCGGTCGGATCGCTGAGGGCCGGATTTTTTTGGGAGGCCGTCGAATTGATAATCTCCCATACGATACCATGCGACAGATTCGTGGCAAGGAAATCGGCGCCATCTTCCAAGACCCCTTGACCAGTCTCAACCCCCTTTTCAAAGTAAGCGACCAACTCGTTGAAACGATACGAACCCATTTGGATCTTACCGAAACTCAGGCGAGAACACGTGCTGTCGATCTGTTGAAAGAGGTGGGCATCCCTTCGGCGGAAGAGCGTATCGATCACTATCCGCATCAATTTTCCGGTGGTATGCGGCAGCGAGTGGTCATCGGGCTCGCCCTTTGTGCCGAACCAAGATTGATCATTGCAGATGAGCCGACAACCGCCCTGGATGTTTCCATTCAGGCGCAGATTATCGAATTGTTAAAACGACTTTGCAGGGAGCATCAGACAG
>JAHEHB010000451.1 GCA_024644775.1 Deltaproteobacteria bacterium | reverse complement strand
ATTCGATCCCGAGTTTGGCAACCGCTTGGGCTACCTTTTCCACATCATAAAACCGGGCACCGGTTACGGGCCTGCCGATTTCTATACCGACACCTACTGCTCCCAATTTAAATCGACCGGTGACCTCGTTGGTTTTCATTTCTTCGGTTCCCCGACCGGAGATGCCTGATTCCTCGGCAATGGTCAACGGATCGCTAAGAATACTTCGAACCGTCCGCGGCCACACCAATTCCTGCTGGTATATGGCATCAACCGGGCAGTTGGCCATGCGGAGACAATTGCCGCATTCTGCACATTCGTCAAAATCGATTTTCGCCATTTCATCCTCTAAAGCGATGGCGCCGACGGGACAGTACGGTGGGCATTGACCGCATCCGATACAAAGTTCTTGGTCAATTTTCATTTCAATAACCTCCCTAAGTCATTTTTCAAGTTCTTTGCAGAAAAGAGCTTTTAACACAAAGTTTACGAAAAACTCGAAGAGATATCGTTTTGTGCCCTTTGTGCGTGATAGTTTTCTAAATGTTGTATCAGCCGGTAAGCAAAACCCGGGTTTTTATCACCCGGGCCTTTTTTAAGTACCATATAATTATAAGATCTTTTTTTCAATATAGGAAACTAAACCGAAATGGTTTCGTATTCGTTCAAAGCCTCTCCAAACAGACTTTTTAGGTGCCGATCCGTCGATCGCCTCACAATGACCGTTTCGGTCCGCGTATGCGAACGAGCAGCGTCTTGAGCATCGGGAAGACCAGGCTGAGAAAAGCTGCGATCAATAAGGCGAAAGAGAGCGGACGAGTGAAAAATATGGTCAAGTCCCCCTGGGCCAAACTGGCCGACCGAACGAAATTGACTTCAGCAATGGGTCCCAGCACCAATCCCAAGACCAGAGGGGCTGCCGGATAGTTATACTTTTTGGTAATGTATCCGATGATTCCAAAAATGACCATTACCCCGACGTCCATCATATTATTCCCTAAACTGTAGGAACCAACGATGGTCAGCACCAGGATTAACGGCATTAATACGGCTTGGGGCATTTTCAATACACTCACGAACACCGGAATAAAAACCGTATTTAAGACGACCAGCATCACGTTACCGATGTACATGCTGGCGATAACCCCCCATGCCAGTGTTGGATGATCTTTAAAAAGCAAGGGACCGGGCTGTAGTCCATACATCATAAATGCACCCAATAACACTGCGGTGGTGCCGGATCCCGGAACCCCCAGAGTCATCATGGGAACCAGGGCCCCTGCGGCGGCAGCGTTATTCGCCGCTTCTGGAGCTGCAAGGCCTTCAATGGCGCCTTTGCCGATATCCTCCGGGTGTTTGGTCATTTTTACTTCCGATGCATAGGCTAAAAACGACGCAATCGTGGCACCGGCACCTGGAAGAACACCAACGGCAAACCCTATCAGCGAGCCCCGAACGATGGCCAGCCGAGCGCGAACCCAGTCCGCCATAGTGGGGAGAAGGCTGCGTAGTCGAATTTTGGTTTTAAGGATATCAAGATCGACAATATTCTCCATTTGGTAAAGCACCTCACCCATTCCGAACATGCCGATGGCTACCGGAAGAAAATTGATACCGGTCATCATATATACACTATCGTAAGTGAATCGAAGCACGCCACGCCCTGCATCGACACCCACTGTGGACAGCAGGAAGCCAAAGGCACACATAATCAATCCTTTAATGGGTGACGCGCTGGCGATCCCCACCAAAGAGGCCATTCCCAATATCATCAGGGAGAAGTATTCGGGAGGTCCGAATTTCAGTGCCGCACGAGCAAACGCCGGTGCTGCGGCGCTCAGCATAATGGTACCAAAGGTTCCTCCGGCAAACGAGGCCAATGCGTTCATAGAAAAAGCCGCCCCAGCTCTCCCCTGTCTCGCCATTGGATATCCCTCGATGGCGCTGACGACTACTGCTGCATCTCCAGGCGTGTTGAGTAAAATCGAGCTGATGGTGCCCCCGTACATTACCCCATAGTAGATACCGGCGAGCATAATAATGGCCGTTGTCGGATCCATGCCAAAGGTAAGCGGTAACAATATGGCAACACCGGTGACCGATCCCAGGCCGGGCAATGCGCCAATAACCGTACCCAGAGTTACACCGATGAAGCAGAAGAAAAGATTGATAGGCGACAGGGCAACGGAGAACCCTAACCCCATGTGTTGAAAAAGATCAGATAGGAAACCCACGTGCGTCTCTCCCTATTAGAATCCGAGGATGCCTTTGGGTAAAGGAACCTGCAGCCATTTAGAAAACAAAAAGTAAAAGGACAATGATATAGAGATGGCGGTGCTCACGGTTACGTACCAGCGATATTTTCCCAATACATGGATCATTAGTGCCAGAAAAAGGAATATGGCCAAACTAAACCCTAAATAAATCATTCCCAGTGCGGTCAAAACCGTTAAACCGGCCACGGTAGCTATCGGTATAAGACGTCTTATCCGATGCGGGTCTCTGGAGCGATGTTCAGTCGGTTTGGGTTTTCGCCAGGCCTGTATAAGCAACAGACACCCCCCGAGAACCAGAATGAGGCTTGTCCACAGGGGCAAAAAGCCCGGCCCTGGACCGAATTTCCACCAGTATTCAATCTGCATTGATTGTGTGATGGCAAAAATACCGATCAGTATTGTTACCATGCCCCCTATAATGTCTGCACGCCTCACCGCTTTTAATCCTCCTTTGCCGGGCCACCCACTAATCCGTACATTTTTAAACAAATATCATCAAATTGGATCACCCGACGCCCTTGCATACCACAATGTCTAAATCATAATGACCGGATTCGTATAACAAAGCCGGAGACATCCGTCTCCGGCCCTTATCTTTAAGTATCGCGAGCCAATTTCAGAACGTTTCAGTTTGCCCAAAGTCAGGTCGAAGGTTCCGGACTTTGAGCGAGAGAGCTTAACGTCCCGCCGATGGCGGGAGGAAAAATGGGGCGTTTTGAAACTGGCTCTCACGTTATTCTTTTAAAAGACCCATTGCACTCAGAGCCTCTCGAAACATATCTTCATTTTCCTTAATCACCTTGGTGTACTCAGCACCGGGAATGAACCGAGGGGTCAACACCTTTCCCTTAAGATATTCGTTTTTCCAGGTGTCTGTCTCACTGGCCTTTTTTAGAAGGTCGACGGCCCAATCAATCGCCTCCTGGGACATATTTGGTGGGCCATGCACGCCGCGTACCTGCCAGAAAACAATATCGTACCCCAATTCCTTAAAAGACGGAACATCCGGCAGGAGGGCCAAACGGTCTTCTTTTGTGATTGCAAGCATTTTGACGAGACCCCCTTTGACCTGGCTGATGCACTCGTTGGGATTTGCCCAGGCAACATCAATGTGGCCGCCCAAAAGATTGCTCATGACTTCACCACCACCGCTGAAGGAGGTGTAGTTCATTTCAGCACCGATACCTTTTCCCAGAAGATAGGTGCACAGGTGGTCTTCGCCCGCAGTTCCGCTTCCACCGACATTTAGTTTTCCCGGATTTGCTTTCGCCGCTTTTGCGACATCTTCAACACTTTTAAGTGGGGAGTCTTTTGAAACCACCAAAAGATTGACATCTCCGGCCATTTGGGTCAATGCTGTGAAATCCGTCGCTTTGATTTTACCCAGGCCGGCAAGCGGGATGGAGATCTGTCCGGATGACAATGTCATCCAGGTATTGGGTTTACCGCTTTTTTTCACTACATAAGCAGAGCCGATCTGGCCATTACCCCCCGGTTTGTTGGCAACCACAAAATCGGCATCGGTCAGATTGTTGTCTTTAATGGATTTAACGATAAACCGGGCCATGGTGTCACTGCCGCCGCCGGCACTCCAGGGAACAACGAATTCAATGGTTTTTGCGATGGCAACGCATGAAAATGAAACGCCAAAAAGCAGTATGAAGAGTATCGTTTTATATCCTTTGTTCAGATGCATGGTGTAATCTCCTTTCATAATATTGATCATTTAAAATGTGTTACGTACCATTTATATATTGTATCACCTCCCTGATTTGTATGAATCCTTCTCAAAAGCCATCTTTCAGCGATTCTATATTTATTCAGTTTCTAATCGGCTTGAAAGGCGATGGATTCATGCGCCAGTACGTTATAATCACCATCGGTCACCCTGATGGTGGTCACGCCGGGTTTTATCAGCTTTCTGCTGATATAGCGGCCGCATTTCCAGGTCGTGGACCATTTACCTGCGCTATCAGTGATCGGCTTGGGATCAAGATATGCTTCCAGGCTGGCGGTTACACCGTTGGGATCCGTGTATAGTATGGTGATTTCCTGCTCAGCGGCGAATCCTTCACCTATTATAATTATTTTGGCATC
>JAHEHB010000450.1 GCA_024644775.1 Deltaproteobacteria bacterium | reverse complement strand
TTTCTCTTCAAGTGGCAACTCAATAAATTCAACCTGATGGTTCTTTTTGGACCATTCCATGGACTCCTTTACATGGTTGTCCATATAATTTCCGGTCCACTCCGCCTGTTCGGTACCCATGTCCATCATAACCTTTTGAACCTCTTTTGGAAGAGCGTTCCATCGATCCATGTTCATCACAACCGCAAACGGGTAGATGACGGTATCTGTGATGGTTGCATACGGGCAAATCTCAGCAAATTTAAAATCTTTCATCACTTCCAGCGAAGAAAACAATCCCTTTACCACACCTTTTTGCAGCGCTTCGGGTGTTGAAGACATGGGCATTCCAATCTGATTCGCACCCCACGCTTTCAAAATTTGAGCTGCACCCCCGGAGGCTCTCAAATCCAGGCCCTTGATATCGTCCAGGTTTCGAACGGCCACCTTTGACATGATATTTGAAGGGGCTGTGGTAAACATGGTGAGTACTTTGACTTCGGCAAAGGCTTTGGGTCGGTATTTTTGAAATAGATCCCACAGAACCAGACTCCCTACACGAGCATTGGGTATCCCCAGAGGAAGACTGGTCGCGTTGGTCACAATAAACCGGCCCGGCTGATACGCCATGCACAGGCAACCGATGTCCGCCTCACCGGCGATCACGCCGTCCATCATATTTTTTGCCCCTAAGAGTGTGCCTCCCGGAAACGTGTCGATCGCCACTTGTCCTTTGGTCCGTTTCTCTACCTCTGCTTTCCACCGTTCCATCTGAACACTGGGGAACGTCGGAGCCGGCGGAAAATTAGCGTAGCTCAATTTGATCCCACCGGCGAAGGAAAATCCCGGCAATAGTAAGGGAATAAGGACCGTGGTAAACAACAGAGTAAAAATTGCAAAAACGACGTTTTTCTTCATGGTTCATACCTCCTTTTTTGATTAATAGATTCTTGCTGGTCCGTTCTAAGAATTCATCTCTCACATTTGTAATATGTTGAAATTCGTAATTTTGAACCTCAGAATGCTGAACAACGAATGTCGAATTTCGAAGGTTTACTATCACTTCTGCGGTTCTAAATTCCTTGTTCGATATTCGATATTCAAAATTTCAAATATATTTGGATAGTATTGATGGTTTCGCAAAAAGTAGAAAAACACGTTTTTCTGTCATTCCGGCCCCGCATGAAATACGGGATAAACTGCAGCCGGAATCCAGTAAATTCAATGACTTCTGGATGCCGGTCGAAGATCCCGTTCTTAGCGGGGCTCAAGTCCGGCATGACGGTTGTAGGACTTTTTACGAGTTTATCAGTATTTAGATCCCTATTATTTTATAGTCTTGTAAAAAGTCAGAAGAGTGACCTTTTTACGAGAGTGTTTCGTATTTGGTGTTAAACACTAATTTCATTCCCATTCCGAAAGTCAAAGACCCGCTGGCTCTTTCGTTCTGTGCGGGGCAACGATCCGTGAGGAACGAGCGCTACCCGGCTTCGCACTAGAATCTTGCGCCGTATACCCATCACCACCTTTTCTGACAAATGCAAGTCATCGTCCTGCGAAGCAATTACGCCTCTTTCTACCTTTATGATCATCATATCCCTTCCATCTGTCTGATGGGTCAGGTGTATCTGATATTCACTACCGATGCCTTCAATTTGACTCAACACATCATCAATCTGACTCGGATAAATATTTACCGCCCGATAAGTGAACATATCATCGCTCCGTCCGAGAATACGATCGTGTTGGGGGAACGGAACCCCGCAGGGACAGGGTCGATCCAGCAAGCGGGTGATGTCATGGGTACGATACCGAATCAGCGGGCTGGCTTCCTTGCACAAAGTCGTAACCACGAGTTCGCCAATGGTTCCCGGAGGGAGTGGTTTTAATGTCTCAGGATCAACAATCTCAAAAATAAAAAGATCTGACCAGTAGTGAATGCCCTGGTGTAAATGGCAATCAATTCCGGTTCCGGGCCCATAAAGTTCTGTTAAACCATAGATGTCAAATATGTGATCGACGTTCATCAGTTCCTTAATCCGATTCCTCATGGCGTCACTGTGCCGTTCTGCGCCGAGAATGATCTTTTTGACTTTGATTTTTTCAAGTAATTTCCGCCTTTGGATCTCTTCTGCAATCAACAGAGCCATGGAGGCTGTGGCACAAAATACCGTGGTCTCCAGGTCAACCATCATGTCACAGTGCATATCGGCATTGGCAGGCCCAAGGGGTACCGTTATCGCGCCAAAGCGCTCGCAACCGGCTTGGAAACCAACCCCTGCTGTCCAGAGTCCATAGCCGACTGCAATCTGCACACGGTCACCACGGGTGAGACCGGCGAGTTCATAACACCGGGCAAACATATCTGCCCAGACATCGATATCCTTTTGCGTATAACCAAGTATCTTGCGTTTGCCGGTGGTTCCGGACGATGCATGAACTCGAATGATATCCTCAAAGGACGAAGCCCGCAGCGGAAAGGGATAATCTTGTCGCAGGTCTTCTTTGTCCGTAAACGGAAGATGCGCGATATCCTTGAGCGAACGGATATCCTCAGGTGCGATACCCGCAGATGTTAATTTTTCTCTGTAGTGAGTGGAATGGGTATAGACATGGGAAAGTGTCCAATTCAAGCCCTTCTGTTGAATATCTTCTAATTGCTTTTGGGTCAGATTGTTTGAAATAAAGCCCATAGCATACTCCTTTTGTATTTCACAAATCAGAAGCGCAGTAGTCCTGTTTTAAATGCCTTAAAAAATCATTATTATAAGTCTGTTTCTTCATCTTTTCCCATTCAATATTCGATGTTGGACGTTCGATGTTCATTTTTTTTTCAGTAAACTGAAGGCTCTATTCGTAACAAAAAAAGCCAGGGCCTCCGAAGAGGCCCTGGCTTTTAATCTTGAGAGGAGCCGAAAGCCTCTTCAGCAATCCATTGAAAAGCGGCTCACGACTCAAAATTTTTTTTCTTTTATAGCAGGCGGTGAGCACGCTTCATTAGCTGTGCCACCACCAACAATGGTAAAGCTTCAAGACTACCTCTCTTTGGATAGGGTATTTACACAACCGATAACCGTTCAATAACATGAGCAAAATTCTTTTGTCAATACCCGTGTCGGTTAAAAATCAGAAACCGCGTCCACAGGATCAATACATCCGTTTTTTCTGAGATTTTTTGCAAAAAAACGAAAATCGGGCTTTCTTGAAAAGTAACAAAGATGTGAAACACAGCCACAATCACTCGATCCAAAACCTTTTATCGGCATACGGGCGCCCGGCATTTTTGCCGCCACTGCTGCCCATTGATGTTCCATCACCCTATTTGAGTAAGAGAACCACACCTCTTTTAATTTTGAAACACGTTTGAGGTAATCAATGTGCCAGTGGGGGCGATCGGTTCTTCCCGCATGGTGTTTTATCCTGACAGATAACCCTCCGGGGCCCAAAGCGCTTCCAATATATACATAATACCCGGACTCAACGTCATAATTTCCCAATTTTCCGATCTGTATCGTATGATCAGAAGCCAAATGCACAACCAGTGCGTAAACACCTCGGTTTTTCTCGAAGACCTGTGTCATTGTTCTCGGCATTACAAAAAAAAGAAACCCGTCACACCACTTACGATCTCAGCGTTGCGGTTAATCGAAGCGGATGTTGCAGCAATTCCAGAGCTGAAACAATTCTTGTGCAAGCAACATCTGCAGCCATCAGTGTTTCAACTGCGGCTCCTTCCTCCAAGACAACAGCAATGCCAAGGATCGATTCCCTTAACATCCGTCGATCATTGCGGCCGTTTCCTATGCAAACCGTCTCCGAAACACCCAATTTTTCGACGTATTCAATTTTACCAAGATCCTGATTTTCTAGTGGTAGGATCGAGACTTTGCACGGGATCCCCTTCATTCCGGATTCGACTTTTCCAAAGGTATCGGCTGTGAGTACATGAATTTCAAGCGATTTCGACAAAGCAGTCAAACATTCTTTAACTCCTGGGAGAAGTTCACCATCGCAGGCCAATGTTCCATTATAATCCAGCACCAGATGCTGAAGTCGTAGAGTTTTATATCCAGGAATCGTTATTTCAATCATTCACGCGGCTCCTTCGGATTTACCACCAGTATTAAAATATCACAGTATTTCATCGAGGATTCCTGCGGCATCTTCGACATATTTTGGACACTGAGTGCTAAATAGTTTCCTCTCCTTTGCGGCCTTATGGCCTTCCGGTGTGCTGATATCCACGTCCAGCAAATCCTTACACACAATGGAGCCATGCCGAGCAGTAAACCGAGTAATAAATTCATTTGCAAGCTTGTATGTCGTATCATTTGCCTGGGTGTCCGTCGCATCCATTTTTCCATGTTTAAGACC
>JAHEHB010000106.1 GCA_024644775.1 Deltaproteobacteria bacterium | reverse complement strand
CTATTTATCCCTGGCATACACGCATCTTTGGTCAAAAGGGATTTCCGGCGGCCGAGGTTGGATCGCCGTGGCATTGGTTATCTTCGCCTTCTGGCGTCCCGGCCGAGCCGTTCTAGGGGCTTACCTGTTCGGCGGTATAATGGCGTTTCAGCTTCGTCTACAAGCCATGGGGACCAATCTTCCTTCTTCTCTGCTTTTGATGTTACCCTATGGGCTCACCGTTTTCGTTCTGGTGGCCTCCATGTTGCGAAGACAGGGAACTGAGGCACCGGCCATGCTCGGCATCAATCTGGAGCCGCCGGATTAAGTATCACAACATATGGAGAACCGATTGTAATGGAACAAAACAGCAAACCGTATACAAAAACCTATCCCATCTCCTGGGAACAGTTACACCGGGATTCCAAGGCATTGGCCTGGCGACTGCTCGATTCCAACTATTTCAAAGGAATTGTCGCCGTAACCAGAGGGGGACTGGTGCCATCTGCCATCATTGCCAGAGAACTCGACGTCCGTTTAGTTGATACCGTTTGTGTTTCCAGTTACGACTGGCAGGATCATACCGGCGATGTGGAGGTGCTCAAGGCATTTGAGGGAGACGGCGATGGTTGGCTCATCGTCGACGATTTGGTGGATACCGGAAAAACGGCAAAAACCGTCCGCGATATGATGCCGAAAGCGCATTTTGCGACGATTTACGCAAAACCCGCCGGTAGACCGTTGGTGGATACCTATGTGACCGAAGTCAGTCAGGATACATGGATTCTCTTTCCATGGGACTCCGAGTCGCAATTCATCCAGCCGATGGTCGGTCAAAGATAGATTCGACCATGAATGACGCATCACCACCACTAATTCGTCTCGAAAAGATCAGCAAGGCGTTTGGATCGATCCGGGCCAATCAGGAGATAACGCTTGACATTCGGGCGGGCCGGATAAAATCGCTGCTGGGAGAAAACGGGGCCGGGAAAAGCACGTTAATGAACATCCTGTCCGGACGATTACGCCCGGGAAATGAACACCCATGTAAAGGCTTTGTCGGAAAAAATCGGTCTTCCCATTGAACCGAAAGCAAGGGTTTCCCAGCTATCCATGGGAGAAAAACAGCGTGTCGAAATCTTAAAACTACTCCAACGGCAAAGCCGTGTACTGATTTTCGATGAACCCACCGCCGTACTTACCCCCCAGGAAACCGAACAGCTTTTTAAGGCGCTTCGGCAAATGGCAGATCAAGGCAAAGCCATCGTATTTATCACCCATAAACTGGCTGAAGTCATGGCCATTGCCGATGAAATCGCCATCCTGCGGAAAGGGATTGTGGTCGATCAGCTGGACGCCGACGCGGTCACTTCAAAAGCGGATCTTGCCCGGCGCATGGTCGGACGGGATGTTTTACTTCAAGTGGACCGGAAACCGTTTGAACCGAAACAGATGATGCTTCGAATCGAACACCTATCCGACGATGTCCTCAGCAACATCAGCATTTCCGTACGACAGGGGGAAATCTTCGGCATCGTGGGCGTTGCCGGAAATGGCCAGAAACGGCTGGTCGAAGTCATCTGCGGGCTTAAACCCCCGAAGGAGGGGGAAGTGAACATCCTGGGGCAACCCTGGAAAACGTTTTTCGCCGGACAAACCTGGGACGGTGCGTTAAGCTATATACCTGAAGATCGTCGAGGCCTCGCCTCCTGCCTGGGTTTGGATCTTGTGGAAAACTTTCTGTTGACCACTCGACACGGATTTTCTTTCGGCCCCTGGCTGCGCAAATCCCTGGCCCGGCATAAGGCTGCGGCATTGATCGATCAATTTCAAATTCATCCGCCAATCGTCACAACCTTAGCCAAACAGCTTTCCGGAGGTAATCTTCAGAAGATGGTTCTGGCACGGGAATTTTACCGCCGTCCACGGCTTATCGTGGCCGAACAACCCACACAGGGGTTGGATATCGGTGCCACGGAAGACGTTTGGAACGTTTTGTTAAAAGCCCGGGAACGGGCCGGCATTCTTTTGGTAACCGGCGATTTGAGCGAAGCATTACTATTTTGTGATACCGTAGCCGTGATGTTTAGCGGCAAAATCATGGATACGTTCCCGACCACCGACCGCAAAAAAGTCGAACAAATCAGCCTCCTGATGGCAGGGCTACAAGCCTAGCAATTTCCGGCAAATAATCTTTCGATAAAAAAGGAAATTCCTATACTATATAGTTAACCGTCCTGCTGCTTATACAAATCTTCGAGGCCATACCAAGACACGTCAGAGGCATCCTGTACCTTAACGCCCGGTTTTTTTCTTAAAAAGAGTCGCTTACCAATCGTTGCCCCACGTGTGTTGGGGTAGGTTCGTACCTTTCTTTCAAATTCTTCCAGCAACTTTCGATATGAAGTGATGGTTCCCCATTTGCATTCGCCGAGATCCGTCCAATGGTCATCCCTTAGTCCAACAATGTCGATTTGGACCTCTTTATCCCAATACTCCCCCACCTCAAACGCGGCACTGACCCCTTCCCGTTCGTAAATAACCGGCAAGGCGTGCCTGCACAACCGTTCAAAGCAAAGACCAAAGTAGGCATCAAACTCAGGGCGTATGCGTTCACGCAAGGCACGCTGGGGTCCCATTTGCTGAATAAAACTGAGGTTAGGAAAAACAAACCGGAACCAAAAACACAGCAACGGATCCGTGAGTACGTAGCGCACCTGTCGTGGGTTTGGCTTTTTCCCTGCAAGGGGAAATCGGCGGGCAATATACCCAAGGCCGCTTAGCTGCTGGATATAATAGTGGAGGCTCCGTTCAGGAATCCCCGTCGCCGCGGCAATCGCCTGGTTGTTCGCATTTCTTGCGGCTACGGCTGTCAACACTGCGTAGTAGTTTTCCACATCTCTGAGTTCTTCGCGTAGTAAAAATTCCGGTTCACGATACAATGGCCCGAATTCATTCAACAGGTTCAATTCGATGTTTTTTTCCAGGGAATATGTTTGGTTAAAAAAGCGTAGATAAAGGGGAATCCCGCCACAGATGAAGTATACCAAAGCGCGATTTAAAAGCGACCAGCGAGGATGAAATTCTGCCGCCTCAATGTATGAAAACGGCTGTAAAAGAATCTGTGCCGTGCGCCTTCCAAATAATGGGCTTTTCTTCCCGAGCACCTCGCGTTCCATGAAGCCGATATAGGAACCGCAGAGTATGATCATTATGTTGCCGGAAGCCTTCCAGAATCGATCCCAGTTTTCCTGAAGAACGGACGGTAATTCCGGACTGGCCCCGACCATCCACTGAAACTCGTCAAGAACGATTACAAATTTCTGCTGTGACCTGCATTTGCTCGTCACCGCCGTGAAAACTTCTAACCAACTATTCGCCGTCAATGAAGATAAAAGTGGTTCGTCAAGAGCGCGGGCGGCTTCTTGAAGGAATTCTCGAATCTGAAGGGCAGGAGGCGCCATCTTACCAAGGTAATAAATACCCGGTTTTGAGCTAAGAAATCGTAGTATGAGTTCGCTTTTACCGACACGCCGCCTTCCATAAACGGGAATCAATGCCGACTGCTTAGCAGCGTAAGCGTCTTCAAGAAATGAAAGCTCTCTGTTTCTTCCTATGAACATCCGATAAATCGCTCCTTTTTTTAGGAGCATAGACAACAACGATAAATATGTCAAGTTATAACTTGTCTAAATACAACTAGACAAGTCTTGACTTGTTGAAATAATTCATAAGGTGGGTCAACATCTTGATATTTGAGAAGAGAAGACATATTCTGACTCGGAATGAGTCAGGAGATGACTTATAACACAAATTACTTTGCGAGGAATAGATTCAGAAGTGGAACGGAAAATACTTAAAATTGCTCGAAAAACCGGTAAATCCCATAATCGTATCATTCTGGATATGATTTATCATCACACCGATTTCAAGAAAAAACAAGAATTGCTCTCGGCGGCGTCATTGAGAAGCCTTGCTGGTGGGTGGAGTGAAAAAGAAGCTTATGACTTCTTTGAATCCACAAAATCATCCGAACAAATCGATGACCAATTCTTTTTTGGTTCTTCTGGCAAGAAGAGAGAAGGTCGCAATATAAAATCCTGTCAATCCTTTTCATCCGGCCTGGTTACCCCGTCTGATAAATAATCAAATTCTTTTGCAATTCAAGTAAACCACGAATCGTATTGACAACAAAAGGGGCGCTTGGTAGGTCTTTTATTGATTTATTATGCCTTCCTTTCATTCAAAAAACAGCAATTATCGTTGATGGTTTCGCAATAAGTCGAAAAATACATTCTTAACGAGGTGAAACCTATGGTAGATCTTAGTGTAGCGTTCGCAGGATTAAACCTAAAGAATCCAATCATCGTCGGTGCAGGCCCCAACACGAAGAATTTTCAAACGGCACTCACCTGCATGAAAGCGGGATTTGGCGGCATTGTCATTCGCAGTCTGCATCTGCAACATCTCAATGAGAACAACCATCCGATTCGGGATTTCTGGCGAGTCTACAGTACGGATAGGAAATACACCGAAAACGTTTATTCCTTCCAATCAACCGGAGCGCCAGCATCTCGTGTCAATACAGAGGTTTTACCCGGCTTTGGTGGTGCTGCCCGAATGCCCACACTGGAAGAATGGACTGAAATTGTTCAAAAAATCACCCACGAAGCCAATAAATACGATTGCTGTATTATCGCCAGCCTTGGGTGGTGCGGTAGCAATCTATCTGACGAAGCGGTGTGGATGGCGGAGGCCAAAGCGATGACGGAAGCCGGTGTACATGCCTTACAGTTACACACAGCACCCAGCCCGAGTACAGAACCGGGTCGATATATGATGATTGACCCTGAAAAGCATCTAATTATACCCATAAAGGCTGTAAAAAAGGTATCGAATCTTCCTGTTTTCGCAAAACTTCCCGTGGATTGTTGTGATACGGTATCATTGGCTGGGATCGCTCAAAAAGCAGGTGCTGAAGGGATCGTTCCAGCGACACGCTGGGTATCACTCACCATCGATATCGATGATGAATCGGTCCCGCTCTGGAGAGGGCCAGGTTACGGTGGCCCGTGGTCGGTACCGATAATGAACGGACTCATCTATCGAATGCGCCATCACGCCACCCGACCCATTCAGTACATTTTCTCTAAGGATACATCCGCCCAGTTTCCAGACGCAGTGCCGGTTACCGTGCCGATCATACCTTCGGGCGGTGTGAGGTTCGGCGCGGACATTATCGGTTATATAATGGCAGGCGCGAATGCTGCCGAAATATGCGCCCAGATCCTTCTCGAGGGCGTCGGGGCTGGTAAACGAATTGAAGAAGAATTACGTCGCTGGATGGAACAAAAGGGCTATAAAGGTATCGGTGAGTTTCAGGGTATTGTGAAGCTGTTGGAAGCCTCACAGGTGCGGGAAATCCCCCAGTGGCGACCGGCAGTGGATGAAAATCTCTGCAACGCTTGCATGAGCTGTATCGAAGCCTGCTCCAACGAAGCGATTCGTTTGATGGACGGCGTCGCTCATGTGGATGAAAATCTCTGCGAAGGCTGCCGTTCCTGTTTTTATGTATGCCCAACAGAAGCGGTGTCACTCAAAGAGTGATGGTTTGGAATTCCTGCAACCTAACATAATGCCTTGACATGCTTCTTAAGATATGTTTATTCGATAATAAATCCAGGTAATTTGAGATTGTTTCCCCTTCAAACGTTCCAATTCCCTGTAGCACACTGCAGGGACATTTATTAACCGTCAAAAATAGAAAACAAAATCATGAAACTATCATTATCCGTTCGTGTTGCAGAAAGCTTTTTCAACAAAAGAGAGTTGGATATTCGTTTGCCCGAAATTGCCAAAATCGCCAAAGAATCCGGTTATGATGCGCTATGTATGCGGGCGTCCGGCGTTGGTGTCCACAGCCCTAAAGCCGAGGTGGTCGAGGCAAGAAACCTTCTGGACGACCTGGACCTTGAAGTATCCATGGTCACCGGTGATTTTGCCGTGCCGGAAAACAATGAGAAAGGGCCTGAATGTCTGCGACATATTACACCCTACCTCGATTTAACAGAAACGCTGAGAAGTAACCTGATTCGCGTATGCATCAAAAAACAAGAAGATATCCCCTTTGCACAGAAAGCCGCAGATGAAGCAAAGGAACGCGGCATACGTCTTGCGCATCAGAGTCACACACGCAGTATGTTTGAAACCGTTGAGGGGTCCATAGACGTTCTAAAAAAAATCGACAGGGAGAATTTCGGACTGATTTATGAGCCGGCAAACCTGGCGTTATGCGGCGAAGACTATGGTCCTGATACGCTGCGAGCGTTTAAACCTTATCTATTCAATGTGTACTTACAGAACCACGCCCCGGATCCAAACGGCGATACCGAAATGGAGATCTGGAAACTCGGTAAAATAATGTCTACGATACGACCCCTTGATGCACCGGAGGGTGTCGATTTCAAATCTGTATTCGATGGACTTAAAGCCATTGGCTACGAAGGCTACATCACATTACACCAAGCGTTTGGTGGAGATTTACCCCCGCAGGAGGCTGCCGTGCGATCGGCAAATTTCTTAAGATCTTTGGTATAAAAAGTCTATAATTAAGCCATGGCATCCGATACGGTTACAAAGAAAAAAAATCTGGTAAAGTACGCCCAAATATCCGCCACTTTTATTGCATTGCTCATTATATGGCAGGTGGGTGTTAAAATTCTGAATGTAAAACCCTATATCCTTCCGCCTCCCACACAGATCGTGACGGAATTGGTTAACAGTTGGGATGATATTTATTTTCATGCCATTCGAACCGCCAGCGAGATTCTAATAGGATTCTTTTGCTCTATCGTTATCGGAATTCCCATGGCGTTGGCGATTTCTTTTTCCCGATTCTTCCAGAGAACGCTTTATCCCATCCTTGTTTTCTTCCAACTCATACCGAAGATTGCCCTGGCTCCGCTCTTCATTATTTGGTTTGGATTTGGAATATTTCCCAAAGTTCTCATCACGTTTCTTCTTTCCTTTTTCCCTGTTGTGATCGATTCAATCGTTGGATTCACATCGCTTCATATCGAGGCGGTGTATCTGGGACGGTCCATGGGAGCCGGCCGCAAGGATTTTTTTTTCAAGGTACAATTGCCAAATGCCCTTCCCAATATATTCGCCGGAATCAAGATGGCAATGGCCTTTGCCACGGTAGGGGCCGTGGTGGGTGAATTTGTCGGTTCCTCGGAAGGATTGGGATACCTTCTGCTGGTCGCCAATGGAGATCTGAATACTCAATTGCTGTTTGCCTGTCTGCTGGTTTTGAGTACCATCGGACTGATTTTTTATTATATTATCGAGTTGATCGAAAAATTCTCGATCCCCTGGCACGTATCAAAAAGGCCCATAGAAGGAGGCGCTACCCTTTAAGCTTAATCATTGAAAATAAGGAGGGAAAAATGAAAGCAAACGGCAAAAAGTTTTCCGAACGAACGATTCACATTTTTTCGATAACCCTTTTCGTAATCGTAGGCTCTCTCCTCGTTGCGAATATAACATCCAGTGCCTTGGCAGCAGATAAAGTGTCCATTCGAATGAACTGGTACTGGTCAGGGATCCATGCCCCGTTTTTTCTCGCCAAGGATCGTGGATATTACAGTGACAACGGCATAGACATAACCATCGAGGAGGGAAGGGGTTCCGGAACGACGGTTAAACTTGTTGGAAATAAATCCAATGACTTTGGTCTTGCCGATGCGGGAACGACGATTATTGCCGTCACTAAGGAAGTTCCGGTAAAATGTATCTTTACACTTAACAAATCGGATCTGGCGGTTGTTTTCCTGGAAAAGACGAATATCAAAACGGCCAAGGATATAGAGGGGAAAAAAGTGGCGGTGACTGCCGGAGACTCCTTACACCAGATGTTCCCGGCCGTCGTGAAGGCCAACAATCTAGATGAAAAGAAAATTAAATTGCTGTTTATGGATCCTGCCGCCAAGCCGGTAGCTGTTATGGAGGGGCGCGCCGATGCCCTACTGGGCGGGGTAACCGATCAGCCTGTTATCATGCGCAACAAGGGGTTTGCAGCCAAAGCAATTTCGTTTGCGGATCTGGGTGTGCCGACCGTGGGGCTTTCCATCTGCACACACACCGATATGGTAAATAACAATCCCGATCTGGTAAAAAGGTTTGTGGCCGCCACATCGAAAGGGTGGGTGGACTCCGTAAAAGACCCGGAAGCTGCGGTGAATGCACTGCTAAAGTACCACTCCCGGGATAAAAAAATACTTCTCCAAAGCCTGGAGGCAATCACGCAGAGTCTCCTTTATTCAAAAACCGATATTGGACCTGGAGATACCGGTCATTGGCAATCTACCCTTGACATTCTCAATCAATACCGAGGGCTTAATACCGACAAATCCATCGACCATTTCTTCACCAATGAGTTCCACAAATAGGATCTCGCAATTGATGGCAAATAATGATTTTATTAACATTTCCCATCTGTTTAAGAGATATTTTACAAAAGATGGGGAAATTCTTGCGCTCAAAGATGTATCATTTACAGTTCGCAAAGGAGAATTTGTGTCCGTTCTCGGCCCCAGTGGCTGTGGGAAAAGTACCATGCTCCTTATCCTTGCCGGTCTTCTTTCAAAGACGGAAGGTGCTGTCAACATTAACGGAGAGGCCATCGATGGGCCCCATACGAATATCGGAATTATCTTTCAGGATCATGTGCTATTGGACTGGCGAACGGTGATTCAGAATGTAATGCTCCAAATCGAAATGCGAAAAATGGACCGATCCGTTTATCTGCCCAAAGCCATGGAGTTACTCGAATCCGTTGGGCTTTCAGGATTCGAAAACAAATACCCCTTTGAGCTTTCGGGAGGAATGCGCCAGCGGGTTTCGATATGTCGAGCCCTCATCCATGAGCCGCCGCTACTTCTCATGGATGAACCCCTCGGGGCTTTAGACGCCCTTACACGAGAGCAGATGAGGATCGATATAGAAAAGATATGGTTAAAGAAGAAGCAAACCGTGCTTTTCATCACGCATAGCATCACCGAAGCAACACTTTTAGCAGACCGGGTCATCGTTATGACGCCGCGACCCGGAGAAATTCATAAAACCGTGGAGGTTGATCTTCCCCGACCCCGGCATCTCGAGGTACAGGAATCGGAAAAGTTCACAGAATACTGTAAGATGATTACCGATATCTTTTTAGCCCACGGTGTACTGAGATATTAACTAGTAACTAGTGTCCGTCCAGGGATGAGAAAATTTTTGCAAGATCAAGGCGGGCGAGGATTTTAACCACAGGAATACATTGAGTATTTTGAGGATTAAAATTCGGAGCCCAACGCCGATATTGCGAAAATTAGCCATTTCTGGATGGACACTAACTATGGAGGAATGCGATGAAACTAGTTACCTTTATCCATGAAAGCAACACCAGCTACGGCGTTTTGGAGGGTGCAAACACCTTTAATCTTTCCCAATGCGCCGGGGCATTACAAAAAGATGGAGAACATTGCCCCTTTATCGAGGGAAATAAATTCCCGCCGGATCTGCTTTCCCTAATTGACCTTGAGGAAAATGGGGTCAAAGCCGCAGCGTGGGTTTTGAGTAAGATAAAGGAAAAGGGCATCAATAGTTCCGTTGATGCCAAAGCAAAACAATATGGTGTTTTCCCCAGTGATACGGTAAAGCTTCTATCGCCGATTCCGCGCCCTAGGAAAGTATTTTGTGTGGCTGAAAATTACAAAGAACATATCGAGGAATCCGAGCGGGAAGATTTAAAACACAAAGAGATGGGGATACCCCGTATATTTATTAAACCCACAAGCAATACGGTGATCGGCCCGGAGGATCCTATCCTAATCTCCAAAAATGCTACCAGCATTGATTGGGAAGCCGAATTGGCGGTTGTCATCGGAAAACGGGGTAAGTACATCCCTGCTGGAAAGGCTCTCGAATATGTTGCCGGATACACGATTTTTAATGATGTATCAGAGCGAGATCTAACGATTGAAAACCGAACCGTCGCAACAGAGAGGGACAAATTTTTTGCGTGGCTTAACGGGAAATGGGTCGACTCATTCGCACCCACCGGACCCTACTTGGTTACAAGCGATGAGATCGGAGATCCACAGAATCTCAACATCGCCCTTTGGGTGAACGGGCAGCAGAAACAGAATTCAAATACACGCTATATGATTGATTCTGTGGTCACACTCATCGAGTACCTCTCTAAAGTGGTTACCCTTGAGCCTGGGGATATCATTGCCACCGGCACACCATCCGGGGTGGGATTTCCTAAAGGCGAAAAGCTTAAAAATGGTGATGTCGTTGAAATTGAGATCGAAAAGATCGGCCGACTTACCAATCCGGTAAAGGATGAGGTTGCTTAGTACAAAATGCTTCGCTAAATCATATGATGGAAAAATTAAAAATCGCCCTTCTCGGGACCTCACATCCCCACTCATCCTTTCACCTCCGCACCTGTGAAGTCATGGATGAAATCGAAGAGGTTCTCATTTGGGACGCTTCTCACAAGGCTGCATTAAAGTTGGCTCAAGAGATGCCGCATAAAGTGCATGAACCCATCGGTGATTTGACGGCTCTCCTGAAACGCACCGATTTCGAAATCGTCCTGATTACCCTTCCAAACCGCGATTGTCCAAAAATCGCCTTCGAGGCCCTCAATGCTGGAAAACACGTCCTGATGGAAAAGCCCGCTGCAACCCGTGCAGAAGCGTTTCAGTCATTGATCGAGACGGCTGATAAAAAGAACAGACGTTTTGGCGTCTATTATCCTTGGCGTTGCCACCCTGTCTGCCTTGATATCCGACAATATATAGAAGCAGGGTATGTGGGTGAAATCGTCGACATCGAAGCCCGATTGTTGACCTCTCAGGTCCAATTTCGTGATCCTGGGCTGTGGCTCTTTAAAAAGGATATCGCTGGGGGAGGAATCTTATCCTGGTTAGGTTGTCACTGGATCGACCTGTTCCGATTCCTCCTTCAGGATGAGGTGGAAATGGTTTCGGCTTTTACTGGAAATTACAGTGGGGGGCCCGCTGATGTTGAAGAAATCGCCATCGTTCATCTGAGATTTCAGAAGGGAACATTGGTAACACTTCATACCGCATATGTGCTTCCGATCAGTAAAAGTGGCTATAAAGAGGGCGTCAAAGACAGTTATATCGCCATATACGGAAAATCAGGAAACTTTATCTGGAGCCAGCCCATGAGCGGTTCCAATAAAATATCCATGGAAAGCGTTCACCCTGATTTTCGATTAAAACCGCGCCAGGAGTTAGGCTATCAAATCCCGGAGTCGGACGCTTACTGCGGATCTTTTGGAATAGAGCTGCTCAGAAAGTTTATCGAAGCTGTTCAGACCGGAAAAAATCCACCAGCTACGGCACAAGATGCCATGAAGGACCTTCAAATCATAGAAGCAGCGTACCGCTCCGCTGAAAGCGGAAAACATGTCAAGCTATAGCCCAACCCGGACGAGCCGGTTGGAGCAAGGCGAAAATCCCGTTTTTACGGGGAACCAAACAGGTCGTTAAATGAACCACGAAGTTAATCGGTTGATTAGTTGACTGGTTAAGTGGTTGCAAATATTAATTTATCCGCTATTTGCTAAATAATTGGACACCTGGCCTTTTAGAAATCTTAACATACTGAATTGATGAAAATAATTCAACTAATCAACGAGGTCTGAATATTGTAATTTTCATCTTGTTCAGCGTCTTTGAGTTTCTCACGATACTGCTCATTTAGTTTTCTGTAACCTCTTTTAATAAACATGCGACTTATATTTACAAAAGAGGAATTCCTCGAAACCGGTAAACCGAGAAACCGATTAAACTGAACGTCGTGAAAAAATGAAAAATCGATCAAAACTAGAAAGGAGAAAAATATGAGAATTAAATCGAAACGAATGGGGATGGGGCTTCTATTTCTTTTGATCACTATTACTGTTGCAGGCACTGTAGACGCCCGATATTTTGGACGAAAACACCCGATGGCACCAGTAGGCAGAGGATTGATGGGGTTAAAGACTCTGATAGCGCTCGACTTGGCGGATGATCAAAAATCAAAAATAATGGAGATTATTGAAAAATACCAGGATCAAAGGCAACGTACGAAAAATAGCCTTTTTGATGCAAAAAAAACCCTTGCTGACGCGTTACACACAGAAGAATTTAACGAAGACGCCATTCGGAACGCTCACCGCCAGATATCATCTATCAAAGAAGAGATGCTGGTGTCGAGAGCCAAAATGATGGCTGAAATGAAGACGGTGCTTACCCCTGAACAAATAGAGTTGTTAGAGGAACGACGATCCCAGAGAATAGAAAAGTTTAAAAACCGCTTTGACAATTGGGAGCAATAGAAGACGGATTAAATTACATAAATGGGTCAGAAGTGTGTCTACATTTCTGACCCACGAATATTGGGATACAGCGTTTTCCCTGAAATCCGCTTGAAGGTAGGTTCGGGGATTAATAGGTTCTGTACATGAATTTGGATTCAAGCAGCGTTAGTGATGTTGAAATCATTCATCGGGTCGTTGAGGGGGATGTTAATGGTTTCGAAATTCTGCTGAAAAGATACAAAGCCCATATTTTAAAAGTCGTAAACAGGCATGTGCCATCCAGTGAACTTGAGGATATTTCACAAGAGGTTTTTATCAGAGCCTATAAATCCTTGCCAACCTTCAAAGCGCGAGGGAGTTTCAAACAATGGTTGTCAGCAATCGCGCTAAGAACCTGTTATGATTTTTGGAGGAAACGTTACAGGAGCCGAGAAAAACCTGTGAGTACGCTTTCCGAAAACCACCAGGATTGGCTGGATAGGGTTATGGCGAATCAATCGAATGAAGCGTTTAATGATCAGCGTTCTCAAAAAGAAGCTAAAGAGGTATTGGCGTGGGCATTGGGTAAATTGTCTGCAGAAGATAGAATGATTATCGAAATGGTTTATCTGGAAGGACTATCTTTAAAAGAAACTTCTCAGCTCTTAGGTTGGAGCATCGCCAATGTCAAAGTACGATCGTATCGATCTCGAAAAAAACTGCAAAAGTTATTGGAAACGTAATAGAGGAGAAAAACCGATGCGGTTATTTACAGGGAAACTCCGTAAACTAGAGCCCATATTTCGAAAAGCCTATGGGGAAAAAGACAACATTGATTCTGATAAGCTCGACGAAGTTTGGCAGGCAAATGTGATGCGTCAAATCAGACAATATGGGCCGTTGAATGATAAAAAGGATTTATTACTGCGATTTCAACGAGTCGCATGGCGTCTTGCACCGGTCACCTGCCTTCTGATAATCGTGTTAACAATCTGGGCCTTTCAAATGGATGTAACCTCTGAATATGAAATGGCCGCCTTTGTTTTTGATGATCCAATGGGTTTTAGTGTTATCGAACTGTCCGGGGTCTAAATGGAGAAATAGATTATGAATAAGTTAAAATTAATTATCGGTGTTTCCCTAATTTTTCTTTTAGGGATTTCTTTGGGAGCGTTTGGAACCCGGGTTTATACGAAGCACAAAATCACCAAGTTCCTAGGAGCCGATGGCCCCCCGGCACCAAGAATCTTAAGAAGACTCTCTGAAAGGCTTGATCTTTCAGATTCCCAGAAAGCAGATTTTGAGAAAATACTGTATCAATCGCTAACGAAATGGACGGTATTCAGACAGAAATATCAGCCGGAATTTCAGAGTCTCTTTGACGAAACCATTGGCCAACTCAAAGAGGTACTGAGCGATGAACAGAAGCAGAAATTAGATAATCACTACAACCGATTAAAAAAACGTATACTAACGCGTAAGGATAGGCGTCCTCCGTTAAGCCCGGTACCTCAAGATCGCCTTTTATCCGATATAAAAAAACATCTGAGCCTAACTGAATCACAAGAAGCTAAGGTATTACCCATCATAGAAAGCAGTATGAAACAACAGCGTCAGATTTTTAAGTCGCTAAGAAGTGAAATACAGAAACATCAAAAAACCGTTGAGGATCAACTCGGTACGATTCTAACCCCAGGGCAGATGGAAAAATACCGAAAATTGCAGGCGAAACATCGCCCCAAGCTCCGCCCGCCCAGATAGATTTACGTCTCGGAAATTCTACCAATTGACTGAAATTATCCGGAGTAAAAAAGAGTCG